>JARRRJ010000366.1:0-3398 GCA_037380865.1 Sedimentisphaerales bacterium | reverse complement strand
TGAATGTTGAAACCGATATTATAATTAAGGCTGTGAAAAAACAACTCGAGCGCATTTTACCAAAGAAGGACTTCTTGTCAGCCGAAAGACTCTTAGAGTCAGGTTTTTGACGTTATAGCAAAGGTTTCGAGCCGGTGCGTAAAAAATGAGAAACAGCGGCAACAATTCGATTTCAGAACAGATGGTAATAGGTATCACCATGGGCGATGCCGGTGGTATCGGTCCGGAAGTAATAGTCAAGTCGCTCGCTGATCCCGTGATTCGCAAGTCTGCCAAGTTCATCATTTTCGGGATGAACGAACACTTGTGTTATGCCGCTGACGCAGCTGAAATTGAGCCGTTCTGGGGAAGGCATCAGCACGAGAAAATCAGCAGGGATTACCCGCACAAGGTCGTAGTCGCAGATTACGACGAGTATTCTGTGCCGGCCTGGGTGAAAGATCCGAGTGAGCAGGCAGGCGAAGCTTCGCTGAGATTTTGCCTGGATGCAATCGAAGCGGCAAAGAGAGGAATTATCGACGCGATAGTTACGGCGCCGATAAGCAAAACGAGCTGGAAACTGGCAGGTGCAAAATGGCCCGGACATACTGAAATGCTGGCGGAGCAATGCAAATCTCCGCGAAAAGCGATGATGTTTATCGGCGGGCCTCTGAAACTGGCTCTGGCAACGATTCACATGGCACTTTTTGACATACGAAACAAGTTCACCATCGGCTGCGTTTTCGAGCCTATAGACCTGCTCAATGATGCTTTGATACAATATTTTGGTTATGAAAATCCGAAGATAGGCGTTGCGGCCCTCAATCCTCATGCGGGCGAGGACGGTCAGTTCGGAGACGAAGAGCAGCGAATAATTTCTCCCGCCATTTTATTGGCGCAAGAGCAGGGTATTAACTGTGTTGGTCCGATTCCGGCTGATACGCTTTTTTTGCGTGCTTCGCAAGGTGAATTCGACGGCGTTATCGCGATGTATCACGACCAGGGAATGATACCAGTCAAACTGCTGAGCTTCAAGGAAGCAGTCAATGTCACTATAGGCCTGCCAATCATAAGAACGTCGCCTGCACACGGGACAGCCTTCGATATCGCAGGCAAAAATGTCGCTGATCCATCCAGCATGAAACACGCAATCACAACCGCGATAGAAATGGCAAAAACGAAAAAACTTCAGGCTCAGCTGCAAATGAATACGGAACCAGGTATGTAGAACCATGACACAGGCTGATATACAAAGAGAGATTCTGAAAAAAATGACTCCGTCGCAAAAGTTACACCTTTCGATGAGGCTTTATTATTCCGCGTGGGAGCTCAAATCGGCCTGGTTGCGTCTTCTCCACAAGAACTGGACAGAACAGCAGACAGAAAATGAAGTCAAAAGGATTTTTCAAAATGCAGGAAGCTAACCTGTTCTTGATATTCATCGAGAGATTGAATAAAATAAATATTGAGTATATGACCACCGGCTCTGTTGCGAGCATAATATACGGAGAACCTCGTATAACGCATGACATAAATATAATTCTTCAACTTCATATATCAAACATTCCTGAATTTATCAGCAGTTTTAATCCTGAAGAATTTTACTGTCCTCCAATGGAAGTGATAGAGACGGAAGTAGCAAGAGAAACCAGGGGACACTTCAATATTATTCATCATGAAACGGGCTTTAAAGCAGATATTTACCCAGTCGGAAAAGATAAGCTTCATATATGGGCAATGTCTAAAAAAAGAAAGGTGGAAGTTGACAATTGTGTATTTTGGCTTGCCCCGCCGGAATATGTTATTTTACGTAAACTTGAATTCTTCAGGGAAGGCGGCAGCAGCAAACACTTGAGAGATATTGAGAAAATGCTGATACTTTCGGCTGATATCATTGATTTTGCAGAATTAACTCAAAAAATCACAGAAAATAGCCTTGGGGAAGAATGGAAAAAGTTGAGGGGATCGATTAAGAACCTGGTCGTTTTTTAGGAACTCCATAAAGTCATGGAAGGATCATGTTATAAGCAGCGGACTATTTTATAATGCAAACAAAGAGTCAAATCCGTCAATTGCTTGAGTCAGCAGGGATTCAGCCTAATAAGCACTTTGGTCAGCATTTTTTGATAGACCTGAACTTGATGCGCCTTCTCGTAGATTCTGCTGAAATTAAAAAAGACGACATTGTGCTTGAAGCGGGCTGCGGCACGGGCTCTTTAACTTCGATGCTGATTCAGAAAGCTGGACGCGTTATAGCTGTCGAACTGGACCATAATCTTTTCAGGATCGCCCGGGAACAGCTTTCGGAATTTGAGAACCTCGATTTACTGAACACAGATATTCTCCAAAACAAACACACTCTCAGCGAGCAGGTGACACACTTTTTGTCACTTGCTCGAAAGAATTTTGCGGGACGTTTGCTCTTAATTGCAAATCTTCCCTACAATGCGGCGACGCCTGTGATGATGAATTTGATTACAGGGGATTTGAGAGCTGATGAAATGTGTGTCACTGTCCAGAAAGAAGTCGCCGACAGAATGAAAGCTTCTCAGGGCGGTTCCGACTACGGCGTCCTGAGCATTCTCATGCAGGCGACAGGTGACGTGGAAATAATAAGAATTCTAAAGCCGAGTGTTTTCTGGCCCAGGCCGCAGGTGGATTCTGCCATGGTTAAGTTCGTTCGCAACGAATCAAAAGTGAAACTGATTTCAGACATCGGGAAACTCGCGAAAGTAGTGCATCTGTTTTTGAATCACAGGCGCAAGACTCTTCACGCGTGCGGCAGGCTCGAAGAAGCAACAGTTCTCGGAATTGACAACTGGGACGAAATTTTCAAGAAATGCTCAGTAAATTCTCAGCTTCGTCCCGACCAGGTTTCGCCTGAACAATTCGTGTCCATCGCATCATACACAAACAACAATAAATGAATTCTGTGCATGGCGCTCGGTTATACGAAATCCTTGATTGTTTTGCCGACTGTGGGATGACGTTTGATCGCTGATTGAATCAGCAGGCGAACTTTTATTTCGAGGTCGTCGATGAATTGTTTCGATACCCTTTCGGGTTTCCATCCCGTCCGGCTTTCTTTCGCCCATCTAAGTGCGAATTTCCTGCATTGCGCTTTATTTATCAGACTTCCGTTACCTGAAGACATAATTTACTCTTTTCATACAAATAAAAATCATAGATGTCAATCGGAGCGTGCTCCTTAAATCAAGCACATTTTTTAAGCGTTTTACGTCGACAAATCAAATCATTTTTAAGTAATTCCTGTTTTTCAAAATTTGCAGTATATTTGTCACTGGCCAGGGACAGGCGGCCCGGCATGTTTTTCAGTTTTTCACGCCTGTCTTGGTGAAATAAGAGGTCAACCGCAGAAAACTGGGTTTTTTGCAGGTAAAAATATTTAAAAAACAAGT
>JARRRJ010000365.1:6338-8672 GCA_037380865.1 Sedimentisphaerales bacterium | reverse complement strand
AAAAGGTTTCCATTTTTTGTTATAAAAAAATAGATTAAGAGTTCAATCAGAAAGAGATTAGGACTATGAATCAGGAATTATTGAGAATCGTAGAGAATATTGCTCGCGATAAGAATATCGACAAGGAACTAATATTCTTAGACCTTGAAGAAGCAATGGTCTCAGCCGCGAGAAAGCATTTCGGTCAGCCTGACAGCGACATACAAGTGCATATAGACAGACAGACAGGCCAGATTTCTGCTTTTAAAGACAATGTTCAAATCGATATCAAGCAACTCGGGAGAATCCCTGCACAGACTGCCAAGCAGGTTATAATACAGAAAATTCGTGCCGGGGAAAGAGAGAGCATTTACTCAGAATTTGTTCAGAGAAAGGGTGAGATCATCAGCGGAACTGTTGTTCGATACGAAAGCGGGACCCTGATTGTGAGCCTGGATCGATGGACGGAAGGTTTCATGCCGAAAGGTGAGCAGATTATGGGTCAGACTCACAGAGTTGGAGAAAGAATCAGGTGTTTGATTCTCGATGTGAAAGAAACTTCGAACCAGGTAAAAATAATTCTCTCGCGCACTCATCCCGATTTTATTCGCAGGCTTTTCGAGCTGGAAGTTCCTGAGATTAATGAGAAAATTATCGAAATCCGCGCTCTCGCGAGAGAAGCCGGATACAGGACAAAAGTCGCTGTTAATTCTCTGGACGACAAAGTTGATCCTGTCGGTGCATGCGTCGGCGTGCGAGGAAGCAGGATAAAAAATGTTGTCGATGAGCTTGGAGGCGAGAAAATCGACATCGTACGCTGGAACGAGTCATCGCAGGTGCTCGTTTCCAACGCGCTCATGCCTGCGAAAGTGAGCGAAATAGCTTTGTGTTTCGAACTGGGTCGCGCCACCGTAGTTGTTGACGAAGAGCAGCTCAGTCTTGCGATAGGCAAGCACGGACAAAATGTCAGGCTCGCCGCGAGGCTCACAGGCTGGGACATAGATATCCTCACACCTGATGAATACAATCAGGGTGTTGAGCGACTTACAAACTGTGTAAAGGCTGTTGAAGGTGCCGATGATACAACAGTCGACAAACTTATCGCGCTCGGAGTCATATCTGTTGCAGATTTGGATGATGTGGGAGTCGAGCCTTTAGTGAACGAACTTAAAATAGATGCAGACGTCGCGGAAAAACTCGTAGCAGCGGCGTCGAAAGAAGTTGAGAATATGCCGGAAGACAACGAGCAAAATGAAGCAGAAAAACATCTCGCCAAGCAGGTAAAAGCGATAGAGCATGATGAATGAACCTGTGATGAATTTTGCTCGATAAAGCAAATGAGTTGAAGTTGGAGAAATTTTTTTGGCAACGACAAGAGTTTACATTTTAGCCAAGGAACTCGGGGTCAAAAGCTCTGCTATAGTGAAGAAGTGCCAGGACGAGAACCTGGATGTAAAGAACCACATGTCGGTTATATCAGCCGGACTTGCGGCTACTATTCAGGAATGGTTCTCCGAAGGTGAAAACCTTACGACAGTGGAGACTTCTGAGAAAGTTGATTTGGATAAAGTCCGAGTCAAAAAGAAGAAAAAAGCAGTCCCTGTGAAGAAGGTACAGGCTCAGACGGAAGCTCTGGAAGTTGCCACGGAAACCGAAACACTCGAAGAAGCTCCTCCTGTAACGGACGAAGAACAGCTTGAGACTGTTGAGGAACAGGTTGAAGAAGAAATCCGACCCTCAGAAGAAGTTCCAACAACAAAAGAAAAACCTGAAAAACAAGCCGCCCCGGAGCCCGCCGGCCCGGTGTCGGAACCTGAACCTGAGCCAGAACCGGAACCTATTATCCCGGCCGGGCCTATTATGGAAAAACCTGAGCCTGCCAAGTTAAGTGGTCCGAAGGTAGTTCGCGTCGAGGCGCCGGAACCGATTAGAAGAAGACCCAGATCAAGGTCAAGAGACAAATACGACGAGCCTGTGACTGAGCCGTTGATGTACAGTCAGAATAAAGACGATGACTCTTCTTATGCAGGTACCGAGAAGAAACATTCATCTAAGCGGCGAAGAGACAGAACTCACGGGCGCAGGCATGGTGAGACGGAAGCTGATGTTCATAAAAGGAGCAGGCCCGCCGGAGCAAAATGGCGTGAACGAGATATAGAAGAGCGGCGTGCCAGGCTTGACGCCGCTGGCGGAGAAAGTCTGCGATTACGTCCGATGCGGAAAATCGCCGCCAAATCAAAGCAGATATCAGCAACACCAGTCAGACCCACAAGAGCTGCTGTAACTGAGCCTATAACGGTGAAGGATTTATCCGCCGTAATGGGTATAAAAGCAACAGACATCATCACTAAATTG
>JARRRJ010000365.1:0-6302 GCA_037380865.1 Sedimentisphaerales bacterium | reverse complement strand
GCGACCGCTAACCAGGTTATAAGCAACGAAGTTGCGGAGCTTGTTGCGCTGGAATTCGATACCGAACTGGTCATAGAGCATAAGACTACTCTGGAGGAACAGATTCGTCAGGAATTCGAGCAGCGCGAGGGCAAGCATATACAGAAACGCAGTGTCATCGCTGCAATGTTGGGTCACGTCGATCACGGGAAAACAAGTCTTCTGGATAAAATCCGCTCGTCTCATGTAGCTGCAGGCGAAGCCGGCGGAATTACTCAGCATATAGGTGCGTCTGAGATCATTTGGGACAATAAGAGAGTAACATTTATCGATACTCCCGGCCACGAGGCTTTTACAGCCATGCGTGCTCGGGGAGCGAACATGACTGATGTAGTTGTGCTCGTTGTAGCCGCAGATGACGGTGTGATGCCGCAGACTGTAGAAGCGATAGCGCACAGCAAAGCTGCTGGTGTGCCGATTATAGTCGCATTAAATAAAATTGACCTGCCGGGCTGTGACATTAATCGTATTTACGCGCAGCTTTCCGAGCACGGATTAACTCCCTCTGAATGGGGCGGTGATACCGAAGTTGTTAAGACAAGCGCAGTTACAGGCGAAGGTATCGATGACCTTCTCGAATCTCTCGACTACGTAGCCGAACTGCTGGAATTGAAAGCTGACGATACAATCCCGGCGACAGGTTGGATCCTCGAAGCAAAGATGTCACCCCAACAGGGTCCTCTGGCTACCCTTTTAATTAAGGAAGGTAAGCTGACGAAAGGGGATATCGTTTTGGCAGGCGGCGCTTTCGGTAGAATAAAAATGATGAAAAACAGCTACGGCAAACCCATCAAGACTGCGACCAGTTCCATGCCGGTAGAGATAACAGGTTTAAGCGATATTCCGGAAGCCGGAGACAGGTTCTATTGCCTGGATGATTTGAACAAAGCCAAAGCGGCCGCAGAGGAAAGCCAGGCAATCAGCAGGGAACAGTCTCTCGCTGAACGCAACCAGGTCACGCTTGATAATCTGTTCAGCAAAATAGAAGCGGGAAAAACCGGATCTCTGAATCTTATTATCAGAGCTGATGTGCAGGGTTCTGTGGAGGTAGTGACAAAATATCTCTCTGATTTGAGCACAGATGAAGTGAAACTCAACATTCTGCACGCCGCTACAGGCGGAATCACCGAAGGCGATGTCGTCCTTGCAGAGGCATCGAATGCGATAATTATCGGCTTTAATGTTGTAAGCGAAGAACATGCCGCGAAGATTGCTGAAGAAAAAGGAGTTGAAATAAGACTCTATAACATCATCTACCGCATAACCGAAGACCTGCAGAAATCCATGGCAGGTCTGCTCGAACCCGAAGAGCAGGAAAAGAATCTGGGAAGGGCTGTAGTAAGAGCAACATTTAAGATTTCAAGACTCGGTACGATAGCAGGCTGTTATGTAACCAGCGGCGTGGTAACCAAAAACGCAAAAGCAAGGCTTATAAGAGATAACATCGTGCTCAAGGATAACCTGACGCTTGAGTCTCTCAAGCATTTCAAAAATGATGCACGCGAAGTAAAATCAGGACTTGAGTGCGGAATTAAAGTAGCAGGTTTCGATGATATTAAAGTCGATGATGTCCTCGATTTCTATGAAATAGTAAAAGTAGCAAGAACATTATAAAGTTAAAAGTGAACTAAAGTTTAAAATAGGAAAATTCAAAAATAACTTTAGTCATTTTCAACTTTAGTCACTTTAGGCACTTATTATCATGAAAACCAGAAGACAGGAAAAGGTAGCTCGTGTAGTGAAGGAAGCTGTCAGCGATTGTCTGGCAAGTCACCTTAGTGATCCTCGAATCGAAGGGCTTGTGAGCGTGACGAAAGTCGAAGTCGCCGCGGACCTTCGAAACGCTGAAGTATTTATCAGCGTTCTCGGAACCGACATGGCTTCCCAGAATAAGACTTTCAATGCTATTACGCATGCCTCGAAGCGGATACAGTCTTTCCTGGCCCACAGAATGCAAAGCAAGTTCTGTCCTGTTCTGCACTTTAAATATGACGAAAACTTCAAAAAGACTCTCGAAACAATGAGAATGATAGACCAGGCTATGGGGGATATCGATAAAAAATCGTCGAATGATATTGACGATACGGATGCAATTGCAGAAGAAGAAAGCTATCATAAAAGTTAAATATTCAGGAGAAGCTTAATCTTTCCGCCGGAGATGTTCCGGCAGAGGCCCGTATGAAAAACAGCAAAGAATATTCGAAAAAAATAACCAGCCTATATCAGTCTCTCAAGCGAAAACATCCGAAAGTATCCCCGAGTGGGTACCTGGCATCTCATAAGGACGTTGTCGATACAATCGTTTATGGCGTGATCTGTGAGAAACTCAGCGAAAAAGGCTCCGAAGCGGCTATGAAAAGATTTTCCGAGTACTTCGTCGACTGGAACGACTTGCGCGTTTCGAGAATTGAAGAAATAGCTGAGCAGCTTGGAGACGATACACCCGAAAATCGCCAGATCGCGCTGACAATCACCAGGGTACTGCAGAAAATATTCAACGAAAACCATCAAATCAATCTTGAGTCTCTCCAGAAGATGGGCAAACGCCAGGCCAGGCAAAAGCTTGAAAAGACTGAAGACCTCAGCAGGTTTGTAGTTGATTATTGCATGCTAATCTGCCTGGGAAGCCATGCTATACCTCTTACTGAAAAGATGATCGAGTATCTTAAAGCAAATGACCTGGTCGATAAAGAAGCTGACCCGGATGCGATTGAGGGTTTCCTGTCAAAGCAGATTGCCGCCAAGAACGGCTACGAGTTTTATGAGCTTTTGAGGAATGAAAGTGAGACTCACCATGCGAAGTTGAGCGTTTCAGTATCAAATGCCGGCACTGCGTCTGCTCGTTCCTCGCAGAGTGAAGCTGAATCTCAGCGCAGCACGAGTCGCAAAACGAGTAAAAAGAAAACTACAACAACTCGCAAGAAACGACCCGTCGCGGCGAAAACCTCAACAGTGAGAAAAACAACGAAGCAAAAGAAGACAAAAAAGAAAGTGACCAGAAAGAAACCTAAAAAATAAAGGTATGAAATAATAGTTTTCCCTGCTATTACATGGGAGGGTAAGCTATCGTATGTGAAAACACTATTTGTAGACGAAGCCGGTCAGGTGATGGCCGGGCTAAAACAGAAAATGAACTAAAAGTAATATGTCAGAACAAGTATTGAAATTGGGTATCCCGGCGGGGAGTTTACAGAAGGCTACTATTGAACTGTTCGGCAAGGCCGGCTTTCACATCGCTGATTCCGAAAGAAGCTATGTCCCCCATATTGACGACAGCCAAATCAGGCTGGTCATGCTCCGTGCGCAGGAGATGAGCAGGTACGTTGAAATGCTTCTGACGTAGTGGAAATCTGCGAGCTCGCCTATAGCAAAGCGACGAGCAGACCGGCGCGATGGGTTCTGGCTGTTCCCGAAGAATCAGAAACAGAAGATCCGAAAGACCTGGACGGAGGGATAATCGCCACTGAACTTATTAACGTAACGAAGAAATATTTTGCAGATAAGAAAATTAACGTAAAAGTCGAGTTCAGCTGGGGAGCCACGGAAGTGAAAGCACGTCTGGTGAATGCGATTGTCGAACTTACTGAGACTGGTTCTTCGCTAAAAGCGAATAACCTGAGAATTATTGACACTATTATCAGCTCCACTACAAGGCTTATCGCCAATAAACAGGCCTGGCAGAATGTTTGGAAACGTGAGAAAATCGAGAATATTTCCATGCTTCTTAACGCCGCGATTGAAGCGCGAAACAAAGTAGGATTAAAGCTGAACGTCAAAAAGGAGGACCTGCAATCCATTCTTAATATTCTACCTTCCGAAAAAAGCCCGACTGTTTCAGAGCTGGCTGATTCACAATATGTCGCTATAGAAGTTATCATAGAAGATGCTATCGAGCGCTCTCTGGTTCCAGCTTTGAAACGCGCTGGTGCTTCAGGCTTAATTACATATCCTTTAAATAAGGTCATTCATTAAAAAAGTGCCTAAAGTTAAGAGTGAACTAAAGTGGGCTAAAGTTCAAAAGGAAAATTCAAGTAGAACTTTAGTCACTTTCAACTTTTAACTTTAGTTCACTGTAGTTTGTAATAATTATTTATGGTCAAAAAAATTGCCATATTAGGTTCCACAGGCTCGATTGGCACAAATGCGCTGCGCGTAATTGACGCTCTCGGCTCGGATTATCAGGTGAGCGCACTGAGCGCTCATAGTAGTGTAGAACTGCTCGCTGAGCAGGCAAGGAATTTCAAGCCTGATTTTGTCGCAGTTACGAATCCGGATTTTGCTGGAGAGCTTGGCAAATTGATTGATGATTTGGATATCGAAATTCTTTCCGGCCCGGAAGGTCTTGTTGAAATTGCCGGGCTCGATGAAATTGACGTTGTACTTGCGGCGGTTGTCGGCTCTGCAGGCCTGCCTGCGCTTTTGGCAGCTGCGGAAAATGGAAAAAAGCTTGCCATAGCAAACAAGGAGCCTCTGGTCATAGCAGGTCAAATGCTGCTCGAAAAAACCAAACAGAGCGGCGGCTCTATCATTCCTGTCGATAGTGAGCACTCCGCGATTTTTCAGGCAATGCAGTCCGGCAAACGCGATGAAGTTGATAAAATAATTCTTACTGCTTCGGGAGGACCTTTCAGGAAATTCAGCACTGGCGATATTGAAAATGCGACTTTGGAACAGGCGCTCGCTCATCCAATTTGGGATATGGGTCCTAAAATAACTGTCGACTCGGCGACTATGATGAACAAGGCATTCGAGATTATCGAAGCGAGATGGCTTTTCGACATGCCTGTCGAAAAACTGGACGTTCTGATACACCCGGAATCGATAATTCATTCCCTTGTCGAGTTTGTGGACGGATCGATAATAGCACAGCTTGGGCAGCCTGATATGTGTTTGCCTATTCAATACGCTTTGACTTATCCAGACCGTGTTCCCGGGATCGCGCAGAGATTGAGGCTTGAAGAAATAGGAAAGCTCACTTTTCATAAACCCGACTTCGAGCTGTTTCGTGCTCTGCGCCTGGGTTTCGAAGTCGCACGAACTGGAGGTACGAGTGCAGTTGTCTTTATTTGTTAAGATACTGGAGCTTATAGAACATTGCTTGAATAAGCACAGTAATAAGAGCAGTGTTTCTCTAGGAGAATTGCTTGATGCAGACATTTGGGCGAGAAAACAAGTAAAAAACTACTTGCAGTCAGGCGACAAAAGTATAAGGTAATAGTTGAATATTTGATTTTCGTGTTATTTTTGAGAGGTTATTGAATGTCCGAACCTGAGAATACAAACAGTAAATACATTCGCATAGCAATTTTTGCTGTGTGCTTGATAGCTGTCATCTACTTTGTTACAGAATATGCCGGCGCTTTTATAAATGTGCTCCTCGTTATGGTTGGATTTGGTGCCGTCGTTCTGATTCACGAGTTCGGGCATTTTATCACTGCAAAATTATCGAATATCAAGGTGGAGGCCTTCTCGATTTTCATGCCTCCTGTGCTCTTTGGAGTAAAAAGAACAGAAAAGGGTTTCAAATTCCGGATTTTACCCGAAGTTTTTCGAAAAGAAGGCGACGAAACAGGCGAAGGTTCGCTTGGCTTTACAATTCCGAAAAAATGCAAGCCGGGTGAAACTGAGTACCGTGTGGGCTTGATTCCATTCGGCGGTTTCGTCAAGATGCTCGGCCAGGACGATGTGGGCGGAGTGAAAACCAGTAATGATCCCCGTTCGTTCGCCAACAAATCAGTTTATACTCGCGGCGCAGTAATAGCAGCGGGTGTTACTTTCAATGTAGTTAGCGCTGTTGTCATCTTTATGGTAGCTTTTCTCCACGGAATCAACCTTCCTCCGGCAGTAGTAGGAGGAGTCATACCCGGTTCTCCTGCGGCACGCGCAGGTATAAGAGCTGGCGACGAAATAAAAGAGATAAATGGAAAATACAAAAATCTCGACTATTCCAACATTGGTATCGCAGCCGCTCTTTCGGGCAGAGACCAGGAAAGTCCCATAAAGGTAGAACATCCTAATGGAGATATTCAGGAATATCACCTTAAAGCTGAGTTGTTGCCGGGACAGCAGATGAGACTTTTTGGTATCTTACCTGCAGAAAGCCTCACTGTTGCAAAACTTTCAAACCAGGAAGACGCAAATAATTTATACGCCAGAACAGGCCTGAAGCCGGGAGACAGGATCACCGCAGCTAATGGCACGGATCTCGAGGGCAACTGGCAGCTCGCGGATATAATTCAGAATTCTCTCACGCCGCAGATTAC
>JARRRJ010000364.1:1671-7403 GCA_037380865.1 Sedimentisphaerales bacterium | reverse complement strand
CGCACGAAAAGGCAATTTCGTCGGCTTCCATATCTCTCTCTTCTCTTTCACGGTCTCTTTTTATCTTGTACTGTTTTACTTTCGCATACAGTGTCGCGCGTGTTATTCCGAGAAGCGAAGCCGTTTTCGTTTTCTGCCAGCCGGTCTCACGCAGAGCACGAGAAATCAACTCTCGCTCAGCTTTTTCCAGTGAGAAGTCCATGATTTTTCTGCTCTTTTTGTCTGCAGTAATCTGAACACTTTCCATGGGATCGAAGATTATGCCCGAAAGACCTATTTTGTCAGTTGTCTCCATCATAATTGCTCTGTCAATAACATTTCGCAATTCGCGAACGTTTCCGGGCCAGCCATGTTTTTCCAGTGCCTCAACCGCCAACTTCGTCATGGATGTCACTTTGTTGCGCTTCTCTGGGCTTATATTCGAAGTTTTGAGGAAATACTCGGCAATCAAGGATATATCTTCTTTCCGTTCTCGTGACCTTAGAGGCGAAATTACTATCGGGCTTATGTTAAGTCTGTAATAAAGATCGCGCCTGAAACGATTGTTACTGACTTCCTCCTGAAGATTGCGATTGCTCGTTGCGACTATAGTTGCATTGCATGAAATATTTTTTGTCCCACCGACCTTCCTGAATTTCTTTTCCTCGAGTACTCGCAGTAATTTTGCCTGGAGTTCCATCGGCATCTCGCTGATTTCATCCAGGAAGATTGTCCCTGTCCCTGCCAGCTCGAGCAGACCAGTCTTGTCCCTTTCCGCGCCGGTAAAGCTGCCTCTCACGTGACCGAACAATTCGCTCTCGAGAAGACTCGCGGTAAGAGCCGCACAATTCACTGCTACGAATTGTTCGTTAGGATGCCTGATTTTGTGTATGGCTCTTGCGACAAGCTCTTTTCCAGTGCCTGTCTCTCCCAGTATCAAAATGGGATTACACTGGCTGGCGGAAACAATCTTTATCATTTTTATCATGTTTGTAATCGAGGAACTCTTTCCGACCATACCTACAGATTCTGCTATCTCATCAGCGAAAAACCTTGTTGTATTCTCTTCTGTGTCACCGTCAACAGCCACCTCTGATTCGGAAGCAATCTGAGGACTGATTTCGTCAATAATTCTCTGCATCTTCTCGCTGTCACCTGTTCCGTTCAAATAATCGTAAGCCCCCGCGGATTCATAGTTGTTATAACTGTTGTCACCAATGACAATGACAGGAGCATTACAGTCGTCCGCTCTGGCGCTTGCAAGAAAGCCCCTGACGTTGCCACCTGCTAAATTCAAATCGTAAAGAACCATCTCAGGCTCTGTCTTCTTAATAACGTTAAGAGCTTCAGTCAGATCATCTGCACCGTAAATCTGGGCTGCATACTCTTTCGCGAAATTGTGAACCTGACTATCCTTACTGACTGTTAATATTCTCTGTAAAATAATAGTTCCAGACCCTTCTTTACACAACAATCTTTTTTCTAGCGAATAGAACTGCTTTTCGTTGAACCTTAAATCGACTTTACAGATGGAACAACTTTAATGTTTTTATTGGACCAGCCTATAATGTCACCAAATTTTTCAATGTAAATTTCTTTTAAGATGTCACTTGACCAAAATTTTTGAGGCTTATTGGTTTACAGTTTAAAGTTGAAATTATACTTATAGGACGTGAAAGTGTCACGATATGTGTTCAGGCAACATTTAGTTTTACAGGACCTATCGTAAAGGCTGTGAACTCTCTGAAGGGGTGACCCTCCAAAAAGCTCAGGACTGAATCGACGCTTGTTGCATCTATTGCATCCTTGATTTCATCGAGACTTCTTACTCTTCCAAGCATATAAAAATCACTAGCGATAGAAGACGCTCTGCTGCCTGACGATTCGCTCTGCAAAATCAATGCGCTCTTCAAGCCGGCTTTTGCTGTATCAATTTCCTGCAAGCTTATTCCATTGCTCAGATTTCTGAACTGCTCGATGATCACATCATATGTTTGCTGTCCCTTTTCTGGTGTCGTCCCGGCGTAGCACATGATTCCCGCCGCTTCTTTCAGGCTGTGATATCTCGCTCCGATGGCGTAACATAGTCCTCGTTTTTCGCGAACTTCAGTGAACAGTCGCGCACTCATCCCGCCGGATAGAACTGATACTGCTATCCTCGCATCGTAGTAGCCTTCATCCATCGGCCTGACCGTCTTCGTCATTAGACCGATATGCAATTGCGCACTGTCATTATTGATATGAGTATATTTACCGGACCTTTCCTGCAGAATCGTATCTTCTGATGTGTTAGCCTTTCTTCTATCGGAAAAGAGATGTTCCAACTGCCTGCAGACTTTCCCGAAATAATCTGCCTCGTTGGGCCTGGTAAAAGCTGTTTTAGATCATCGATCTCGCCGAGCGTGCTGCGCCCGAGGGGACTTGGGTAAAAATGTTCTCTCAGCTTGAGCATGACATTCTGGCGAGGATCATCCTCCAGCGACAAGACTTCGTCTATCGATAATTGCCTGGCTGACTCAAACTCGTCGTCTTTTAACGATGGTCTATTGATTACATCTGCATACAGTTCCAGAGCATTCCCCAGATTCCCGTATTCTAACGCACCTCCTATCAGAATATGTGAGGTTCCTACGGACTGAGTTCGCATAACGCCCAGACTGTCAATTGCATCGCTCAACTGTCTGCTGTCCTTGTCGCCCGCTCCTCTGAATATCCAGTCTTCGATAATATTAGCGACACCGCATTTATTTTCAGGCATTCCCGATGCACCGGCTGGAATCATGAAATCAAATGCAACAGATTGCACACCTTCCATAGGCTCGCCAAGCAGAACCATCCCGTTTCTCAATACTTGAATATCAATTTTTTCAGCCATAACAGATACTAATCCACAAAAATCTTGAAACAGGGCGGAATTGTACCAGGAACTACTTTATTTTTCAATAAGGAAAATGTTCATCTTGTCTGAGGATTCATATGTTTGCTATAAGTGTGTAAGCATCCCTGTTATGTGTATCACAATAATTGTATTCAGAAGAGAGAAAAACGTCGATATTTATGATTTCTACGTCCGAGAACTTCTTTCTTAATAGTTTTGTAATCGCGTCCCTGCTTAATTTATTCCAATAATAAGAATTCACAGACTTAACTAAATGCTCGCCGCCATCATGCATATTAAAAAATCCGATACAAATCCCCCTCTTTGTAACGCGGCAAATCTCAGAGATTGCACATTCCATTGTTTCGATTGAAAGATGCTCGAATAAATCATGAACGAAGCAAAAATCAAAGCAGTTCTCCTCCGCCTCGATTTCAATAACATTTCCCATATCAAAATTTATTTCGGGAAACATCATTTTTGCATTTCGAATGTTTTTTTCACATAAATCAAATCCTGTATAATCAAGAAATCTCGCGATTCCAAAGGAATCGATAAAACGATAGTCGTTGGCAGAGCCGCAGGCAGGTTCAAGAACTGTTATTTTTTTATGTTGCTCTTCAACGAGCATTTCCTTCCATATTCTGCTAAACGTGGAAAGAAGATACTCGGGAATAATACCATATGAGCTATCACTTTCGGGAATTGACAGTGCGTCGCATATATAATTAGGCATACAAAGTGAAGAAAAAGTATCAGAGATATAAGAAGGAATTTCAATCCCCTCTGCATCTTTCTGCTTTTCAATCAGAGAATAAAATATTGCCTTTAAATGACTTGTTTTTATGTTTTTCTTCAGAAGTTTAAGCAGCCAGTTCATTACAAGTGCAAAGCGAATCTCGTGCTCCATAAGCTCGTCGAGTTTTTGCCCGAATAATTGTTTCACGAGCCAGTGACGCGTTAGAATACTTTGCACATTGATGCGAGGGTCCTCCACATCTTTGACAAGATAATCGCGAAGTACAGACCTTTTATGCTTCTGCCAGTTTCCTTTAAGCTTTTCTGTTTCGACTTTAAAGCTTACTTTCATGGTTCTTAATATAAATGAATGAGTCGAATATTACTATTATATTTCAGCTCTATTTATGAAATGACATTTTCTCATTTAACTTGTTGAGATATGCCGTAAGAACCGTGAACCACACAGGAAGGACCACCTGCGAAATTGCGGAATTGGACTATCATTTTATCCTCTATTTTCGTTCCGTCTTTGCATTTGGAGATTACGGGAACAGCCACTATCGTCCCAAGTTTTGTTTGACCTCTCTTAGAAATCTTCCCGACACTGATGAGTTCGACAATCTGGTTGTCTTTGCCTGTTCTGATAATAAACTGGCGGACGAATTCATCATCAAGATTGGCGCAAACAGGACAAAGTCTCTTTATCGTGTCAATATCCCCAACTTTGATAGCATCCCACATGTCTGTCAGTATTTTTTCACAAGCCTCCTGCTCGGAAAGTCCTTCTGTAGATATTCCATCATTCGGATTACTTAACAAGCCAATATTTTCTTCAGGTATGGTCAAAGGTTTTTCAACATACTTCGCGGTCGCTGGTATATCCACTTCAAACAGGCCATCTGTCATGTCTTTATAATAAATAATCCTCGTCGCGCTGAACTCAGGCCGGCCACTCATGTCCATATTGTTCCACTGCTTCATACTGACAGCAAGCTTTGTTTCAGAATCGAATTCGATAACAAAAGACTTTGGTCCAGTCGCGTCTAAAAGGCTGCTCATGACTGTCACGCGCTGCCTGCCTGTTTCAGGATCCCTGCCATACAAAACTCTTGTACTCTTCATATTGGCGAGCATTTCGAGCAGCTCAGGACCAAGCCACTGAGAAAAACCACTAGTTACGGCGTTTTCATAATACACAGTATTTTCCTGTGGGATATATGCGAAAGTGGAGCCTTCTTTGACCCATGCAATGATACCATTCGAAGTCTTCGCGACAAAATCCTTTGACTGTATCCCTGTATCATCGGAGCGCACCCAGCATTCGAACGACCCATCGGGTAGAGTCCCTTCCATGTAAACGCCCTTGTAATTCTTCACTGCCTCGATTGCCTGCTCGAATGCCCAGGCTGTTCTTCCTGAATTACCGAAAAGCACATATATTAGAATCATTAACACAGCCGCGGCTGAACTGAATTTTGTTATTCTCTTTTGCATAATTACTCTCCATGTTCTTATCTTGATAGAAGGTTCATTCTTTGACTCTTCCATCGCATTCATGACATCATCAAGCACTTCTTTATCTTTTTTCGGATTCGTATTTATTGGCATATCCTTGATCAAATTTTCTATTTTTTCTGACGATTCCATCTTAGACCTCACCATTTAATAATGAGCGTAACTTTTCAATTCCATAACGATACCTGCTCTGGACAGTATTTATCGAAACGTTCTGAGATTTAGCTATAGCCTTAAATTTCATGCCGCCCTGCAAATGCAGGATTATTGTCTCGCGCTGGGAATAAGGAAGCTCCGAAAGAGCATTATTAAGTTTTTCAAATTCTTCATTTCGAATGATCCAGCTTTCAGGCTTACGAGAATCGGCCGCAGCTATTTCTGCATCATCAAGATTAACAGATTCCAGCCAGTGACCTGATTTGTTCACGTTGCGAGCACGATTAGCCACGCATACTGCAAGGAAACTTTTCAAATTACCTTCAGGCTTCAAACTCTTATGAGACTTAGCGAGAAATACAAAAACATCATGCACAACATCCTCAGCAGCACTGTTCCGGTTCAAAAGACCCGAAGCAATTTTCAAAAGAACATCTTTGTACTTCTCATAAACGCTCGCTAG
>JARRRJ010000364.1:0-1645 GCA_037380865.1 Sedimentisphaerales bacterium | reverse complement strand
AAAATGCCGGAATAAGAAAATCCGGCAAAATCATAAGTCTATTAACGCAAACTGATTCTTTATGTCATGGAGCAGCTATTTTATCAACGCCTCGAACACGTCCTGGTCCTTAAGGATTTCGCAATGACCGTCTCCAAAGCATAAGACAATACCGTCTTCAGGCCATTGGTCATATAATTCAAATAGTACTATGTCAGTTGAAATGTCTCTATCCGAATGGGGTGGAATGTACCGGATTGCCGCTGGTCCGTCCCGTTGGCCGGGAGCAGATAATAAAAGTTTAATTACATCTTCTGAAAATTTTACACTGGTAAGCTCTGATAAATCATTTGGAAAATTTCCCTCATGTTCTTCTGCAAAATTGATACATCCCCAATGCAAACACGTCATGTTATTGACAAGCTTCTTCTGATAGGCCGGCCACGGTTTCAGCAACTCCTTTAATGTTTGAACAGGTAACAATTCAGAATGCGAATCAAGCATTGTTACAACAACCTGTTCGTCGGGAGTTTTGCCTTCATAATCTTCATATATCATAACTTCAATCGACGTATCATCGGTACCTAAAGTACTTAAATCCGGTTTACGATATCGGAATATCGGTGTTCCATCCTGATCATCCGGTGCCGCTAACACATTTTTAAGAGCATTCTCATTAGTGACGCCGGAAGTTACAAGATCCTCAAAACTATCAGGAAACTGATCATTATGCTGGTTTGCATAAACTAAACACAACATTCCCAAATGCATTATTTTAGCTCCAAGCTTGCTTTTATCAATCGGCCAGGCTCCTGAAAATGTACTTAATTCGTAACCTTCGGGCGGCTCAAGACTAAAGAGTTCGTCATCAAGCTCAGTATCTATTTGAATCGATGTGTACAATACAGGCGAACGTTTCTGGTTTGGCCATTTGTGTTCTATCTGAATAGGATAATTGGTCTTCTGGTCTATCCAAATTGTAGTAACTCGACCATTTTTTTCTGACTGAAGCATCAGAACAGACTTGCCATCGAGCTCTACGTTGCCCAAGTCATTAAAAGTACCAATAGCCAGCTCAAGCAAGTGGTCGCGCAGACTTGTATCAAGCTTAGTAAGCTGAAGCTCTCCTGTTTTATTGTCAATACTATAATCGTGACTCGAATCGTACAGCATTGCGGTTTTATCAAATGGCTTAATATCAAGTTTTTGTCGCTTACTGTAATCACAGATAGTTATTTCTCCTTTAAATTCTTCCCAGGGCGATGTTAGAGCTTCATGACGTTCCAGATCAGGTTCCTTGAACATCCACTTTTGTTTAAAGAGGTATGTTCCTTCTTTTTCCCCATCTTCATAGCTCACCTCAAAACTTTCTATGCACGAAAAAGTGCGGGCTTTTTTAATACTGTCCATCGCGGCTGCGAAAACAGTACTTGCTCCATCAATTGAGGTACCTGTATAATTAATCCCAAGTGCTATTGCTAACACTATCACAGCCGCGGCCGAAAATTTCACCATTTTACTTTGCATGATTATTCTCCCAAAATTTGGCTTCATCGGAGCCGATTGTAGCTTTAAGGAATCTTTGTATGCAGGCAAAGCATCGTCAATGATTCTTTTATCTAACTCGCTTGTTGTTTTCATTTCTTTTCTTTTTCCGAAATAGAAG
>JARRRJ010000363.1:0-4161 GCA_037380865.1 Sedimentisphaerales bacterium | reverse complement strand
GCTTTTCAGGATGATAAAGTCACCTATCTCCCCCGGAGCGAAAGTAATTTCGCCTCTGACTAAATCCTGCACAACAACAGGCTCATCCTGCGGCACAGCGAAGCGTACCGTCACAGGTCTTCCCTCATCGAGTGCTTTGTGCATATCAGCATCTGCGGGGAAATGTTCAGGCCGCGGGTAGGAAAGGCTTTTCTTCTGAGCTTCGGCTTCTCTTCGCATTTCCTCAAGCTCTTCAGGTGTCTCGAAGCAATAGTAAGCCTTCTTTTCATCGATGAGCTGCTTTATATATTTTTCGTATATCTCTTTTCGCTGCGACTGAAGATACGGCCCGCTCGGACCTCCGACTTCCGGACCTTCGTCCCATACCTCCGACTTCCGGACCTTCGTCCCATGCAATTCCGAGCCATCTCAAATCGTCCATCACCTGCTTCGTCGCAGTCGGGGTGTTTCGTTTCTGGTCGGTGTCTTCGATGCGCAGGATGAAAGTGCCGCCCATCCTTCGTGCCCATAGCCAGTTAAAAAGAGCAGTCCTGGCTCCGCCAACATGTAAATATCCCGTCGGAGACGGTGCAAATCGTGTTACAACCTTTTCAGGCATTATCTAAAGTTCCTTAATTATTGACAATATTTGGAAAACTATAGATTAAGCTACATAAATGGGATTGTCAAGAACGGCACATTATACATGACAAAATATATAATTCTGACACAATTCCTAAATATTGATTTTTCTTAGCTTATAATGTTTCTTTATTGCGAGAGGTTTTAAGCTTCGTCATCGTGTATGGATTATTTCCGGAATCTGCTATGTAATAGCGATGACTATCGGCGCAAAAATATTATATGACATACAAAAATCACAATTCGATTTCCAGGCATTATTTTCCATGGCCCACTATACACAAGGCGGTTTATGGGGCGGACTTCTGGCCTATTTTGTTTTATCATTGCCTTTGATTCTTTTATTATCTAAACGTAAACGCGAAGCGCTGGACATGATTGCGATATCTGTTCCCATTCCATTTAGTTTTACCAAGCTCGGATGCCTCTTCAACG
The DNA here is from genome assembly GCA_037380865.1 of Sedimentisphaerales bacterium. Taxonomy (GTDB): domain Bacteria; phylum Planctomycetota; class Phycisphaerae; order Sedimentisphaerales; family Anaerobacaceae; genus JAFGPS01. Next base: position 3,105 of record JARRRJ010000363.1, on the reverse strand, counting down.
GCTGCTGTTACGGCAAGCCATGCGAATTGCCCTGGGCAATAACTTTTCCTGCGACAAGCCGCATTGCTCCGGCGGGAATCCCGCTTCATCCGACACAAATCTACGAGGTACTCCTCATGTTAATAATCACGATATTTTTCATAACATTCAGAAGCAAACAGTGGCGCGGAACGAAAATCCTCTGGTTTTTAGTTCTCTATGGATTCGGTCGAGCAATTATCGAGATATTTAGAGGAGATTTTGAACATCACAGATATATAGGCCCATTCAGTCTATCACAACTGCTCTGCCTTGCAGCAGCAGGGATTTCATTATTTTTAGTGATAGCAAAATTTATGCTTCTTCGAAGATCAAATTTGGAAATATCTCAAACCTGATTGCTTAATTAACCCTATTTCCGCAGACATGACAGAGAAAAAGAATTTATCTTAAAAATAAGCAAATTTTTTGCGCTTATTTTTTGGCAGAAAGCAGACTATTATTACAGAAACGAATCGGCCTTTTGTTTTAGATGAGGTTAACCTTTGAAACGTGCGTGAGAAACTGGAAACAGATTTGATAGAAGCGGCTGGAAGCGGCGATATCGAGAGCTTCGGCGAGCTTTGCGACAGGTACTATTCAGCGCTGGTCGCGATAAGCTATTCAATTTTAGTCGACCATCAGCTTGCAGAAGACGCCGCACAGGAAACCTTCGCCAGAGCTTTGGTGAATTTAAGAAAGCTAAAGGTACCACAAAAGTTCGCAACATGGCTGGCCGCCATCTGTCGCAACGTCGCAAAAGATATGCTCTCTGAAAAAAATATAAGACCGAAAGATGAAGCTCTTTTACAAACATCTCAGGAGATAAATGAGAACCACTTGCAGATTAATCGAGCAATAGAAAAACTTCCCGATGCAATGAAAGAGCTTGTGGTTTTGCGATACTATGACGGCTTGTCGTATGAGCAAATCAGCTCAGTTCTGGGAATTTCAAAGGCTTCGATTAATGGCAGACTGACGAGAGCAAAAAGAAAAATGGCAAGCTATTTAAGAAAAAATGGTTTTCCGGAGAATCGATTATGAATACCGAAAAAAACAATAAAAACTTAGACGAACTGATAACCGGCGCAATAGGCCGGGATGGATTAAAGTTCGATTTCAATAAATGGAAACAGAATCACAAGAAAGCAATAGAAATATTCAAATCACAATCAACTGAACAGAAAGTACAATCTGTTCGGATATATAAAATAGGGAAAATAATTATGAAAAGTCCAATCACAAAATTAGCCGCTGCGGCAGTAATTGTAATAGCGGCGATTTTGATTTTGTCTAAAGATTCAATCGATATCACAAGTACTGTTTATGCACAAATGCGAGAAAATATTAAAAAGATGCCCTGGGTACATATAGCCACTATTGGAGTTCATGAAGGAAAGGAAGTCAGACTGGAACAATGGTACTCAGATGAAGAAAGAATTATTGCTTTGAAAACCCCCGATGGTGAATTAGGATTCTCCGATTATAACAAAGGAAAAAGATATATATATGATCCTGATACGAAAGAAATATCAATATCATTTATTGAACAAAGCGATTACTCCAAAAACGCAATTCCCTTACAGGATGGGATTGATTCCATGCTCTCCCTATTGACTCAGAGTGGAGCTTCTATTAATCAACTTTCCGGAGAATTCGAGTCGCAGAGAGCTTTAATCTATGATGTTCAATACAAAATAAATGAAATAGACATGAACGGACGATTTTATGTAAATCCTAAAAGCCTTCTCCCAAAATATTGTGAGTATATCGCCACAGATAAGCAAGGAAATCAAACGAGAGCACAAATGCGATTCGATTTTCCAGCGAACGGACCGCAAAATATATACGATATAGGCGCGCCTGTTTCAGTAAAAGCTCCCTCAGAAGATTTACAGGATGTTTTCGATACATATATGGCTTATAGAAAAAATAGTCCGAGTCGATATATAGCAATTGTAACAGAAAACCAATGGTATGATAAGATTCGCTATTTTGATATTATTTATAATAACGAACGTATCCAGTGTAAAGAGAAATACAGCACTGACGATTTAAAGGATCAATGGGTAAAATTCTCCGAACAGGAAGATGTTCCATTTCAGGATTTACTGGAATTGGCGTGGAAAGCAGAAGGAAATGAATATCATTCGATCAGTTTGTTTACAGGAGATAAACTATACTGGGCTTACCAAAGTGAAGACCAGCCCTGGAAACTTTCGGAACAACCTTCTTCGAGACTGAATCTTTACGCCAGAGATGACCTTGCCGGACTTGGCTGGCCCATATACAGCGATATGCAAAATACAGGAACAATTATCGAGGATGAGTATTCGCGCAAAAATAATCTGATTTGCATCCAGCTACTGAAGCAGGGAGAGAAACTGCCGGAAGGACATCCTGATACTGTACACCTGCCGAGTAAACATCTATTTTATTTGAATCCTCAGCGTGATTATATTTGTGAGAGAATCGAAATTTATATGATTAAATATGCTCCATGGCAAAAAGATAAGTCATGGCTCGAAGGAGTTGACACGAGTAAATTGGTGCCGGATTCACGTAACTTGACTGAAGTTACAAAGTATCGTCAAACTGAAAGCGGCCTGTGGTATCCTTATAAAATAGAATTCCGAGTTTCAGATTATGACTCTTCTACTAAGGATTTCGAGCCTTACAGTTTTAATAATGTAAAAACAGTTTACCTCGAAACTAATCCCACTTTCCCTAAGGGCATTTTTGATCCGAATACGCTTCCTAAAGAAACAAACTAAAATATGTTTTACAAAATGAAAAGCCGGGCTGGTTTGACTCGGCTTTTTTTATTCTGTAAAAATAAAATTTACTTCATATCCGATTTTTTTATACCCAAAGAGCCGGTATAATCGTTTTATAATTAGTGGACGTTCATTACTCATATATATGAATTGTTAAGGAAGAAAGGTGCTCGTGGGCAGGCAAAGTCGAACCAATAAGGATTTGCTGTGCGGCGTATATGAAAAATACAGGGATAATCTGCTCGTTCTTGGTATCGCTCTTTCAAATGATGTAAATATTGCCGAAGATGCACTTCATGATGTTTTCGTT
>JARRRJ010000362.1:0-6162 GCA_037380865.1 Sedimentisphaerales bacterium | reverse complement strand
ACGAGAAATATAAGGAAAAGAAAGGAAGGATTTGTATAAAATTCTCAGCAGATAATGTCACTGATGAGATCAGAGAATGTTATAAACTCCCTGGACACGCGAATCTCTCGAACCTTGCAGCCGCTTTGGCAATAATCAGGAATTTCGGTGTCACTGATGAAAGCACAAAAAAATCTCTTCCCGATTTTAAAGCCTTACCTCATCGTCTTGAATTGATTGAGGACAAGAACGGCGTACAATGGTACAACGATTCAAAAGCAACTACACCCGAAGGTGCTATCACTGCTCTGGACGCATTCGATAGACCGATTATTTTAATAGCGGGGGGCTACGACAAACGTTTACCTTTCGACAAGCTCGCCGAAAAAATTATAAATAAAGCTAAAGCTGCAATTCTGATCGGCCAAACCGCCCCTAAAATTGCCGAAACCATTAATAACGCCTATATGTCATTGCGAGGAGTCCCTTTGGGACGACACGGCAATCTCCAAAACCAACCAGTGATGATGCAAAGAAAGACGAAAGTTGAGATTGTTAAATCTCTCTCCGATGCGGTTCATTTAGCTCACGAATTCACTAAGCCGGGTGATGTGGTTCTCCTGAGTCCTGCGTGTGCAAGCTATGACATGTTCGAAAATTATGAACAACGGGGCCAACAATTCACAGAACGTGTAAAGTCACTTATATAAAATGTGTGTTTGAACGAATGGATATTTATTGAGTAGTTCCCTCTTTTTCTTTTTTCTTGTAGAATCTTTGAATCGCTTTTTTACCATCAGGTTTTGGGACGAACATATCTTCTTTGTTTAAGCCTGCTTTTTTTGCAAGGTCAAGGCCATAGGTAAATATTCCCGCATTAATGCCTTGATGACTATCACTTCCAAAAGTAAATTTTGCCCCGACTTCTTTTGCCATTTTTACGAACTTTAATTTCGGCACCTTGGCAGATTCATTAATCTCAAATGAAATATCATTTTTTACAGCCGTATCAATCATCATTCGCATTATCTCATCGGTCCAGAGAGTATCGTAATCTTCAGCAATATCTTCAGGAAGATACGTTGTCCAGCCAAAGATATCTATCGGTTCTGTTGTGAGGACTTGCATATTAAAATCGACATATCTTTTCATAAATGATTCTTTATCTTTGACTTTATAGTTTGAACCCTCGATAATAACCATTCTCCCATCTTCTTGCGGCATTGTCAGAGCATCCATTAAAACGTAATCAAGCTGAGATAGTAACTCTACGGAAAATTTCTTTGACCAATTTACCTGTAAAGGCTGCAAGCCAATATATACAGTATACTTCTTAAGTGTATCGATATATTTCTTTAGGGCTTCGTCATCTGAAACTGGATAACCACGTTCAGTATGTTCGACTATACCAAATTTGATACCCCTGCTTTCTGACAAATCAGCTGCCTTTTGCGGATTCTGATATAAATGAACATGATAATCAACAATAGGAAAATCAAACTCCGACCGCTTTGCCTGGCTATCTGAATCAGCCAGTATATAATCAGGTACGGTACCAAAGATAGTCGCTCCTATAGCCGCTTTTTTCAATAAATTCCGTCTCGAAAGTGAATTTACAAAACCAATTGGATATCGAGCTTTTTTAACCATAGTTTCTCCCTTTCAAGTTTTCATATTTCCTGAATTTTACTTTAACCTATAAGAATTAGATTATTATAAAATATAAATGAAAATAATGAAAACTAATTATTCTGGCAGAGCTGCTTTTTCCACTTCGAAAGTTAACGTTTGCCCATCTCTTTGTACTGTAAGGATTACTTTGTCACCAATCTTTCCGAAAAGCATATCCATTGCATCAGATGAAGAAGTACTATCAGTGATAATATTATCATTAATTTTTAAGAGGATATCTCCATCTTTTAGTCCTGCTTTATCTGCCGCCGCTCCTGGAACAATCTTAAGCGTCGGCCAATTTTCAAGATTTATTCCCACATAACCTCGCTCTTCAGGAGTTATATAATTATCTGGTATCTTAGGCTCAAAAAAATCAGCCTCAAGCTCGATATCCCACTGGGGATCGAACATAACCACATTAGCTTTTATGTTATTAATTAGAACACCATCAACCTCAATACGGACCGGCAAATTAGTATTTACATTAACCCAAAGACGTGTAACTATATTTTCGACCATATCTTTGTCCGCGCTGAGCAAGGCTCTTTTGTCGTCAAATTCAAAGCCTTCTGAAAAAACTCCGTCTATTGTTTCTCTTCCCAGTTTTTTATATTCTCCTTCTGACAGCATCATGTTGACAATATTCTCCGGGCTTATCGAAGAAGACAATTTTTCATTTTCAATATCCTCATCTGCAAGGTCCATTTTCCTGAATAATTTCTTTTTATGTTCTATCCCGACAATAATTCCTTCCGAAAAATCTACATACACCTGATTAGTAATTTTTTCATTGTCATATATATCCTCCCTTATGGCGGCTTTTGTATAATATACCAGCGAATCAAATGCATTTGTGCCGTTATCTTCAGAGAACACTGTCGTAGTCTTCTTAAAGACACAGTTTTTTGTTTGTTCAAGTTTTGTAGCAACGTCGGCTAACGCAACATTTGTTACACTGAACATTACACCAAACTGATTTAATCCAATGATTAGTGCGATTGTTATTGCCGCCGCTGTTGTTAGTTTACTTAATGTACTTTTCGTGATAATTCTCAGTAGAACCTGCTTTGATTGTCCTGAATTCAAATGTTTGTCAAGCAATTGTTCGAACATCTGGCGTTCGGAATCCGGGATGTTTGCGGGATCTATGTTGTCGATTTTCAATAATTCTTCTGATAATTTTTTATTGTTATTCATGGTTTCTCTCCATTTCTTTGCGAAGAGATTGCTTTGCGTAAAATATTCGTGACCTGACTGTACCTAAGTTGCACCCGATGACATCAGCAATTTGCTTGTAAGACAATCGCTCGATAAAAGAGAGCGTCAGGACTTCCCTGTGAGAGGGCTGGATTTTGTTCAGAGCGTTATGGAGACGCTGCGCATCTTCCGCGGAAAATTCGCGATTATCATCATTGTATTTAGTGAGTTCTTTTTCTTCGGGTAATTCAAGAAACTTGTCATTTTGTCTGAACCTGCCAAAAACTTCATTTCTCGCGATACGATAAAGCCATACTGGAAAAGATGCATTTTCCTTAAGTTTGTGAATCTTTCGAAATACTGTTACCCATATATTCTGCAGAATATCTTCTGTTTCGCTGCCTGAACTGTCCAATCGCCTCACATAGTATTTCAGCCGCGGCTGGTACAGCTCGAATAGCTTCTCGAAAGCCTCTCTTTGGCCCATAAAAAAAGCCGGACTCATGAAGACTGGCTATTAGCCTGATAATAAACATAATGTGCGTTTTGACGTTTTACTAATTTTCTGACTGATTCAGATAATTTAGTACTTCTGCAGTATCAGGAACACCAAGCTCGTAAACATCTTTAGGACCGGTTTCGGGATAAGAAAAAGAGATTTCCAAATCGCCTATATGCTGACCGGATACATCTTCTACCTTTTCAAATACAACTATGATTAAATTTGTGGCTTTATCCACAATGACTTCGAATGAAGCATTGAAAGCTGCATAGTGTTCGGGTTGGTTAATATCAGCACGAATTTGATAAACTTCAACTTTCTTATCGTGATATTCACCTGTCTTGCCGGCAATGTCTCCAGTGAATTGTTCGGGTAATTGTAGAAGTTTACTCAAAAAATCCGAGTTTGATTTGTACTTTATTGATTCATCCCATGTCGTTGAAATGGCGGAAATTAGTAATTTGTTTTCATCTGGTCTGTAAGTATAGTTAATTTTATTTGCGAAATCGCTATAATGAATTACTTTCCCATAAATATTAATAGCAATTTGAGAGGATATATTAAACCATTTTTCAGAATCACCGACGGCAGAAGCAAGTGGACTGTCCTCTCTAATTATTTTAGTCTCTGAAACTATATGTACCCATGGCATATTATCAGCATTTCTAAGGACCTTCGCAAATGCTGTACTTGCCCCATCAATAGGAGTGCCAAATTGAGTCAAAACGAACAACACTACAAGAATTATCACTGTTGCTGCGGCCAGTTTGCTTATTTTACTTTTCATAATTATTCTCCATATATTTTGCCTTGATGTTTGTGGTTCGCCTGTCATCCTTGCAAGACTCTTTTTTGTCTTTTTCAAATCACGAGCGATTATTTCAGGGTTTGTTTCAAATTTTGATATTTGCTCGAAGCGTCTCTTTATTTCTTCTTCATTTATTTTTGACATGACATCACCTCTTTGTCACGCTGTTTGTATTATTTTGTATTTCTGTTTTACCAGCAAGTAATTCTCTTAATCTGGCTATAGCTTTGGCATTTAAGGATCTCAAGTACTGAGGTTTTTTGTTTAGCCGCTTTGCGATTTCTTCATAAGATTCCTGCTCGATGTAGTGCATTACAACTACATCACGTGCCACGTCACTTAATTGCATAGTTGCATCGAGAATCTGCTCCAACTCTTCATTTACAATCATCTTTCCCAAAGCCGATGAGCCAACTTCGACAGGGCAGTCATCTTCGAGCAGATGGAACGATTCTTTCCTGTCCCTTCGCCACTCGAACGCAAGGTTAATCGCGGCTCGATAAGCATAAGCAAACGGGTCTTTTGCCTTGTCGAACGATTTGGAATTCCATAATCTCAGGAAAAGTTCCTGAAGCAGGTCCCCGACCTCGTTTTCACAGAGCGTTAATTTTCCCAGGAGCCTGTGCAGTCGCGGCCCGGATGTTTCAAATAACTCCAAAATCTTCTTCTGCCTGTTTTTCAAGCTATCCTCAATATTTTCTGAAAAAACTTCTCAAGCCTGAGCCTTTATAATTATAGATGAAAAAAACAGACTCTGCGCACCATTTTTTTAATGATTTTTACATAAATAAAAAAAGCCTCCGGTTTAGCACCAGAGGCCTCGCTTGGTTACTATGTTAGTTTTTCTATTGCTCTATCACCTTTGCTCCTTCGGGGATTTTGAAATCAAAAATGCCTTCAGGAAGGGATGCGTTGAAAGTAAAATCTTCGATACTTTGACCGATCTGCCCAGGTTGACGGCATTGTCTGTTTCTATTGTTAAAAGAATAACCGGCTTCTCTTCTTCAGTAGTAATCTGTTTAAATTCAATCCTGCCATTTATAGATTCAGCTATTTTAGCCATATCTTCTATAAAACGCCCGAAATGAATGTCAGAAACAACATGTCCACTGCCCTTGAGATGCGTTACAACGTTTTGAGCTTCGTTATATTGATAGGTTTCATCAGGCGTTGATATAATCGTCATTCCCGGCATGGACATATGGAAATATTCATTTTCTCCTGTTTCAGGATTTACTTTACTCCAAACTTCCATCCGTTGTCCTGTAAATAAATTTATAAAGCAATGAACGGTAGTTACCTTTCGCATAGCTTCAATTGTCTGGTCGAGTGCATAAGCTTCTTTTGTACCTGTGTAAAAGAAAGTCAATAATACTCCCGCGATTATCACAGCAGCGGCTGCAAGTTTTGCTATTTGACCTTTCATGATAATTCTCCATAAAGGAAAGATTTTTATTGATTGTTTAGATTTATTCGCCGAGGAAGTGATAAATTCTGTCGTTGTTCTTTCCTGTAGTTTATCCAGAAATTCTCTATCAGGCTGAACAGCATTCTTATCCGTAATAGAAAACAATTGAGATAATCTCTTATTTTTTTGTTTATCATCTTCGTAATTCATAGCTTAACCTCATGCGAACCTGATGACATGTGATTCAATCTTTCAAAAGCCTTGCGGAAGGCTTTTCTTGCCCTGGCCAATTTCGAGCGTACGGCTGATTCAGAACAATTCATCTGTTCCGCAATCTGTTTACCTGACTGGTTGTCAACATATTTGGCAAGAAGCATTGATTGAGAATCGCCAGGCAATTCCCTAAGTGCGCACCTTACTAATTCAGCAAGTTCCTTTGACTGAAGGATTTCCTGCGGCAGGTCAGCTTTGGCATCAATCCAATCGAACTTTTCGCCATTCAGAGACATCCACCAATCTTGAGACCGGCTCAACATAGCATTAGGCTTTTCCTTTCGATAATAAAGGCCAATCTGCCTTTTTGCTATCGACCAG
>JARRRJ010000361.1:0-3806 GCA_037380865.1 Sedimentisphaerales bacterium | reverse complement strand
ATCATCGCTGTAGCGAGTCCTGTAACAAGGTTGCAGGCTCCCGGGCCGCTCGTGGCCAGAACAACTCCGACCTTTCCGCTTGCGCGAGCGTAAGCATCCGCCATGTGACAGCCGCCCTGCTCATGACGCGGCACGATAAAATTTATAGGCGCATCGTAAAGCTTGTCGAATAGAGGCAGAACCACGCCGCCTGTGTAGCCGAACATCGTATCGACGCCCTGCTCGATGAGCGTGTCGACAACTATCTGTGCGCCTGTTTTCATATTTTGTGACTTTTCAGACATTTTTGTTCTCCGAAACTTTTTATAAACGTATTTTTGGTTACATATTGTATCAAGTGCATCGAAAAGGGGAAGAATCTTTGCGCCGGTTTCCGCCTGCGACCTGGTGCGCCGCGTCGGGTCCGGGCGTTTTCGGCCGGACAGTAGATATGGAAGTCATCTTTTACCTTTCCTGATAAACTTGTAAGGAACTGCATTTTGCTCACGCGGCAAAATAAAAGTCCCAAACGTTATTCCAACTTATTACGGCTTCAATGCACTTTTTCGAGCACCCAGGCGATCTCGTGCTTCACAGCGAAGCGCCGCTTCGCAGAGTAGCATTTACGTCCGAAAATCGCTCGAATCACTCGAAGATTCATTGCCCTGCCATAATTGTGTAACCACAGCTTCCGCCGTGTTTCAGGGTTGTATAGGCCTGTTTTCAGCCCAACACAAAAATATTATACGAATAAAAACTCACTTTTGTCAAATATTTTCGTAGAATTTTTGCGTGGCACAGACTTCTTGCCCATGCCTGCGCAAGCAAGATGCCTTCGATACTAAAACAAATTGCTTTCGGAAGCGTACAAAAAATAGCTGGTCAGGGCTGAAAATAATGTTATAATTGTAAGGTTTATGAATTTATTTGGAGTTTTCTAATGTGTGAAAATTGTGGTTGCGGCGAAACAAAAGAAGAAGTTCAGGACGAAAGAACTTTCGAAGAAAGAGTAAGAGAGACAATCGATGCCATCAGGCCCAGTTTGCAGGCTCATGGAGGCGATGTAGAGCTGGCCGGCATTAAAGAGGACAATACAGTCAGTATCCGCCTTCAGGGAGCATGTCAGGGCTGTCCCGGTGCGACTATGACGATGAAAATGGGCATCGAAAGAATTCTCAAGGACAGAGTCCCCGAAGTGAAAGAAGTGGTTGCGGTTCAATAGCAATCGAATTATTTTTTTATTATCTCTATGATTGATATAGAAAAACTCAAACCGGAGATTGAGCATTTATGCAAAAATCTGCCGGTCAAGAGACTAGGACTTTTCGGTTCTGCTATAAGGGGAGATTTTTCACACTATAGTGACATTGATGTTCTGGTTGTTTTCGATGCAGACGAGAACATAGACTTGTTCGAAAAGTATTTTGACCTAAAGGAGAATTTGGAGGAAATATTTAAGCGAAAAGTCGATCTGGTCGTTGACAGAAATTTTAGAAATCCGGTTCTAAAAGATTCCATCGAGAGGACAAGGATCATCGTTTACGAACGATGAAACAAGAAAGAATTTTATTGATATCCTTAACGCAGCAGGTGAAATTCAAAATTTTGTTAGCGGGATGAGTTTCAAAAAATATCAAGAAACTCTCATTGCTAAAAGAGCTGTTGAAAGAAATTTTGAAATCATTGGAGAAGCTCTTAACAGGATCAAATATAAAGATAGCGAAATGCTGGAAAATATTTCTGAGCATCATCGGATTATTGGATTCAGAAATATTTTAATTCATGGCTATGATATTGTTGACGAAGCAATTGTCTGGAAAGCAGGAACGATCCATTTGCCAATTTTAGTCAAAGAAATCAAAGAACTGTTGAGAGTCTCATAGGTTGGGATTGAATGAATTCCCAGGGACAGAAGTCTGCGAAGTAAAAGAAGTTGTCACTGAGATGTAAATCTCTCCAGTTTAGGAATAAATTTTTCCTTCCCTGTAATCGCGCCAGGCAGGTTCAAACGCTTTTCTGTCAGTTGGAGCTTTTCTTAACTCAACGCTTCGACTGGTAAATAAATCGGGAGAATTCTCATCATATTCTATTTGGAGGATAGAATTTCTAAGCGACTCGTTTTCCGGCTTGAATTTTAAAGGTTCTCCTATTGATTTATCGATTACATCGGGATGAATCTCTATACCTTCCTTATCCAGAACAAGGTGCGAACCTCGCGAACCTTCACCCTGCTCCAGCAAATCTACAATAGCTTTTAAGAATGCAACACTTGTCAAGGCGAGGTGCGATGCCTGTATAGCTTTAAGTAAATCGTGTTTATCATTGGAATTGAAACCTTCCTGCTTTATTTTTTTATGGAGTGTCACTGCATCCTTCAGGGCTTTTTTTGCATCATTTAATTCTCTTATATGTCCCCCCGAAAATGTCATGCGGCTTCTGATTTCATCCAGTACTTCCTGGGGATCTAAGCCGGAATCGATCTTGTGTTTCTCCAAATTTAAAGATGCTTGATTAACTTGTTGTTCAATCTCCTTCTCCTGCTTGGCATATTCCGGAATGTCACTATTGTAAGCGTTCACGATAAACTCCGCCGCTCGCAGGCCGCCTGTTTGTCCAGCATTTAGAGCTGAGCCGCCAGGACGTTTGACACCGTGTGTGCCTGCCATTTCACCTATTATGAAAGTATGAGGAATATTCGATTGCCACCATTTATTGACGGCGAAGCCTCCGTTGTTATGCTGCGCGCAAACTGCGATTTCGAGAGGCTCGGAATATAAATCAATTCCGTTTTCGCTGTAAATTTCTATCGCGGGTGTGTTCATGTGCCTAAGCCGCTCGATAGGAGTATTCTGAAGCGCACCTGCTTTTTGCAGGTAGTCTTTTGCTTGCGGCTCAAGTGCATCGATGTTAAATTCGTCCATCGAATCGTTGCCGACCGGGTTATGGAGAAAGTCCATAAACACGCGCCTGCCGCGCTGAGTTTCGTTAAATACGAGAATGTCTATTAAAGAAGATTGCAGGTTCTCAATCTTTTGCGGGTCGAAGGGCCACTGGTAGCCTTTTAGAAAAATGTCAGTCGCCATTTTGCTCATCGACGGGAAAAAATCCGTCAGGAAATCTTTCTCATCCTTTCCGTCTGCATCTGTACTGAAAATCCTCGGAACAGCCTGCATGTAAGTACCTGATACGTTCCAGCGAAATTTCGTACTTGCTAATCCAAACTGTGATTCAGTCAAATTCAATCCGATTAAACCTGCCTTGAACGCAAGGCCGTGGATACCAACCTGTCCCTTCGGATAAACAGTCGTTTTAAAAAGCTCACCGGGTCCGCCGGCCGCTAAAACTACGTTGGAACACAAAAATACGTTTATTGAATTATTCTTTTCATCGAGCTTAGTCTTATCTAGAGTGATTATTCCGATAATGCGTTTCTGCTTTCCTGAGCCTGTTGTTATAAGGTGCAATGCTTCCTGCTTGTTGAAAATATTCACATCATATCGCTCAAGCTGCTTCTGCAAGCATTCGCTCATAAACTTGCTTGTTTTCGGTCCCGCGGAAGTGGCACGCTCATACGGGTCATGGTCGGTTTTGTAGCCTATAAAGGTTCCCATCGAATCAGTTGGGAAAGGAACTCCTGCCTGAACAAGGTGGTAAAATTCGCGCAGCGAGCCAATTGCTTCTATAAGCGCAGTATCATAGTGACAGCATCCTGCGGCAGTAAGGCTCTTCGCGAATTCCTCGGCGCTGTCGGCTACATCGGGACTTGTCCCGATTTTATAATACGTCTGCTTGTCCGAGCCGCTCATACGAGATGCGCCAAGTCCGAT
>JARRRJ010000360.1:0-3438 GCA_037380865.1 Sedimentisphaerales bacterium | reverse complement strand
AAAATATGCAAGCGGCGATTCGACGGTTCCGCCGCGTTTCGTATCGAATGCAATCGCGGCTGTTTTATCTGCATCAGCGGAAATTTGATAAGCACCTGTTGACGGATTAAATCCGTGCGAAGAAATCTTTTCACCTGTCTGCAACGTTCCAATGCGAGCCTGCGCGTAAGGAAGCTTATAATCATCTGCATAAGGCAAAGAATCTGCAACACTTTTTACTCGAGGAAGGACTTTTCCATTTTCGGTTCCGAGCTGCGCCATGAAATGTCGATGGTGTTCGCCGAACCTGCGCCATCCTCTTCTGGCAACCTGCGTATAAGAAAGATTACCATAAGTCAGGTCGTTGAAGACGGCATAACTTGCATCGGTAAAAGGCTCGAAAAACACAAGCATACTCCCAAACTCTCTTGGCGACCTCGTCCAGTGCGCATAAACATAATCGTTCGCAACGGGAGGCCTTCTGTTCCTGAAGAAATCGCCGTCTGTGCCGTTATCATAAAGAGGATCGCCGTTGCTGCCGCCCTGCCAGAAACTTTTGCGGGGAGCATTACCTGTATCGCCGTCAGCATGGATAGAAAAAGTTTCATCGAGAATATTGGTTCGTTTTATGACATAGTCCAGGTTCTCACCCGAAGGTACCTGAGATTCCAGCCTCATAGTATTCTCATCGATTCGCTCTGCAATTTGCACAGGTCCCCAGCCGCCTGCGGCACTTTCTATCATGTCCCCCTGTGTTACCCAGGGATGAAAGAAATCCGTGCCGTTTGCAGAAGTAATTGTATTGCCAGTCGCATTGACGCCTTTGCCTGTTCCGCCGGGTCCTTTTGCAACAGTCTCGTCCCAGTCTTTCCAAACAACTGCATCGAATTTAATATTCACCCGGCCTGTCGGATAGAAGGTCCAGTCTGTTACAGTCTCGACCATACCGAGTTCGAGAAACTTGTCCTCCGGAGGGCCGTTGCCGTTGTTCAGACGCGGGTGACATTTCTGTCTCACGCGAACACGGGCCGGAGTATTTTCAAGTATCTCAAGCGAAGCCTCGCTCGGATTATCATTCCTGCCCAGGGTCGTCATGAACTCCTGGTCGCCCTGAAGATAAACATCGTAATCGAAAATCCCGCCCTGGCTGTACCCGTTGTCTGTAACAAGATTATCCTGCTGACCGGGATCATGCACCTTGTCAAACATCTTATAGATCCCGCCATTATAAAAAAGGCTCATCACTACTTTCCACTCACTGGTTTCTATAACAAGCTCTTTTTCTTCCGTGTCAAATTTGTTCGTGACAAGCAGCTTTGTTTCCGTCGGCGTCCAGCCTTCAGGAACATCGAGCCATGCATAGACTCTATTTGCTTTTCCAAATATCAGAATACTTCCGCATAGTACAAAGATGTATAGCCCGCGTTTCATTCTCAGCATCGCTTTCCCCCTTTATTTTATTTTCTTCGCACAAATGTAAGCTGCCATAAGTGCGCCTGGTACGCCGCCTATCTGGTTGGCCCAGCATGAGCCAATGTACAAATTCTTTACAGGAGTTTCGACGTTTATACTCATTGGTTGTGGGAAGAACTTCTGTTTCGGATTCCAGCTCCATGCAGAGGTTGCGCCGCCGGAGTTGTGAGTAAATCGCTCGTATGTCAGGGGAGTAGCGGCGTCCTGAAACTCGACATACTTGTCCAGGTTCGGAACAACTTGCTGTGCTTTTTTTATCAAGCCATTCATTGCCTTCTCTTTAAGTTGTTTGTATTTTTCTTTATCGCCTGCGCCCCAGTTGTTCATCCATTTTCTCGGGCACATCGACATGAGCATCAGCGAAGACTTGCCCTCCGGCGCAAGTTCCTGGTCCTGTATCGAAGAGGAATACAAAGCAACTGAGCATTTATCGAAATAATCTTCGTCATCAGGATTGTGAATATCCGCATCGGAATCCAGGTCACAATAGCCTACATGTGCAATCTTCATGTATTTTTGAAGCTCTTTGTTCGGCAGATTCAGCCCGAGATACACTGTAAAAACAGGTTGAGAAACTTCAGCATCTGCGATTTTTTTCTGCATCTGGTCAGGAATGAGTGATTTGTTATCGACCAATTTCAGGAATGTGTTTTTGTAATCGGAAGCAGAGATGACATAATCCGCCGAGTAAGTGACACCATTGCTCTCAATTCCAGCAGCGGCTCCGTTTTCCGTAGTTATTTTATCGACGTACGAACTGAGTTTAAGCTGCCCTCCCAGTTTTTTGAAATTTTCCGCAAGCACATCAGCCCAGGACTGCATCCCTTTCGAAACAGTCCAGTAATCATCGTACATTCCGAAACTTGCACCGATTATCGATGCGGCCATATCCGGATACAATAATCCATCGAGTAGTTTGTACAGTTTCGAGTTCTTCTCGAAGAACTGCCCGTTGAACTCTCCTGCTGTCATATCGCCGAGACGTTTCGTTATCTTTATCGATTTTCTCGCGCTCAACATATAAGAAACTATCGAAGTGAACATCCTCGCGCCGTCGTAGAGGAAAGGAATGATCTTGTTGCCAGTCATAGACGATGCTTCGTACATCCTGTCAACTTCGCTGAAATACTTGTTCAGCCTGTCGAAATCTTCGGGAAACGCATCGTAAAGCATTTTTTTGAAGTCATCGTATCTCTCGGGAATCGCGTCGAAATATTTCGAGAGCCAGCGGATTCTTTTCCTTGCGAATGTTATGTCCTCGAGAATCCCGATATCTTTCATGGCCTTGAATATGGACGCAGAAGCCTCGAAGGAAAGTGTGCCGCTCTCGAAATAGAAGCCTTTTTTTCGAAAACCGGCAATATAACCTCCGGGAGAGGAATGCGACTCGAATATAGTGACATTATGCCCTTTTCTTGCCAGGAGGTTACCTGCCATAAGACCGCCGAAGCCCGAACCGATTATTATTATTGATTTTCCCGCCATTTTAAATCCCCTTTCATTAAATCTTGACGTCAGACGAGTCTGACAGATCAGACCTTTGACCACCGCAACATTTTCTGGCGTTCAGGATTTCCCGGAAATCATAGCCTTAATCACGTTATCACCGTATCGTGTTAACAGGTCAAACGCGCTCTGTGCCTGTTCTAATGAAAATCGATGAGTAATGAGCAAATCAGTATTGACCCTACCGCTTGCGATCAAATCTATCGCAGGCTGAACGCATTTGTTTTGCCTTCTGATATATTTGATTGTAATTTCTTTTCTTCGAAACTTATCTGCGCTGAAATGAATCAAATCGTCCCTCGGTATCCCGACAATAACGAGACTCCCTCCCGGTTTTAAAATATCGAGCGCCTGGTCGAGAGCGTCCTGCTGGCCGCAGCATTCGAGAACACAATCGACACCAAGAGGTTCAACAGCCAGAATTTCTTCAACAATATCTGTCTTATCAGGATTACCGGCATATTCAATTCCAAGTTTGCC
>JARRRJ010000359.1:0-5437 GCA_037380865.1 Sedimentisphaerales bacterium | reverse complement strand
CGAGATCTGTCAGGTAGATTGACTTCGACGTACGTTTCAAGTTAGTTATCCTGGTTGGTGTTTCGAGCTGAAAACCTGTCTTGTCTTTCAGGCTGCTGAATCCCCAGCCATTAATTACGTAGCAGATAGTCTGGTCCTTGTTCGGATAGCCCGGGCAGCGATAAATCTTGACGGTACGATAGTCGTTACCTGTCGGTCTTTGAGAAAGATAGGGCATGAAAGCTTCGAACCATGGCGGCTCAGTACCCGCATAAACAAGGCCTCGAGGCACCAGGTAGCCGTAGGTCTCAGCGTACATGTTCGCGGCCAGCCCAATCTGTTTAAGGTTGTTCTGGCAAACGACCTGGTAGCCCTGCTTGCGAACTTTGCCGAGAACAGGCATGAGAATACCCATTAAAATCGCAATAATAGCGATTACAACCAATAATTCAATTAATGTAAACCCGTAAATCTTCGATACGTGACGTGACTTATCCATAGCAGCCTCCTTTAAGCTCAATGAATACCGTACAAACCGGACTTCGCTTGCTATTTTATAAATAAAGTGCCCAACTACGCGGCTAAAAGTTTTCAACACTGTAATGATAACAGATTTTTGGCAGGTTTGCAAGAAACTGAGGCACTTTTTTCAAAATTTTTGGCTGACAGCTGTGAAAAGAAGATTGCGTAACGCAGCAGAGTATTTAATAGGGTTATATTTGCTAAATTCTAAGGTTAACGCGTCAAATCCTCTCATTGTGCCATCATAGCGGCAAAAAAGCCTCTTAACTTGCCAGGTACAAAATAATTGATGATGTCACTTTGTCAAGATGAGTCTGAACCCTTTAATTCTTTTCCCGGCTGCAATCTTTCTCCGTCGGCTATAGAACACTCCCTTGCTCTCGTTTCAATTTTTTCTCGATAATGGTCCCGGTTAGTCCTGCATGTATCCACAAAACCACATACAAAGAGCTCACAATCATAAAAAGGCCTATCCCTTCCTGACCTCGTTCCCTGGCGATACACCCGAAGGCGAGCAAAAGCAGCGATCCAATAAATAAGAAAAGATTCTCTATGATTTCCTTTGTTTCTTTTTTCATTACATCCTTTCGTTAAATAAGCGTTGTATCACTGAATAATACGGCAGCCTCCTGAAAATAGTTCTTTTGAGTTCTACGGCGTACGCTGAATTGCACCCTGCATTTGCTGTCACGTTAAGAAAACGTCACTATTTACTTTTCACCTCATTCAAAGACCATACCCATTATAATGAAACGTAATGAAATATGTCGGTGATGCTTTCATGTCAATTCTCCTGAAATTATTTGTTGCTCAGAGATGTGCTCGATTGTTTCTTATTTTGTTTGTTGATATTTCCAACATTGAATAGTAAGTAACATAAAAAAACAAGAGAAACAGCTTCAAAAGGAACTACTAAATAACTCGTATCTGAGACCTTAATTCTTCCATCAATATTCAGCTGAGCTATTTGGATGTTAAGATTATTCAGCTCAGTGAAAGCAACCAGGTCTGCTTTGGTAACAGGCTCGCTCGATTCAGTGCTGAGTTGCTCTTTTAAATCGCTGATTTGATCTGATATGGAATCTATCCGGTTCTGATTGATTTTCAGATATCTCTGAACGCGGCGCCCTTCTAACAGGGAAGGAACCAAAACAACCACGGCAGCAATAAGGACGCTCGATAACATTAATTGATAAGTTTTCATACTATTCTCCTGTAATTAAAACTTTACTTCTCAGGAATCTGCCATTTTAGCTGAAACTCGATTTCTTCGGAACAATCTTCTCGCTCGTGCTCAATGTTTATGACCGCGTTGGGCGGAACGGAAACGCGCTCACCCGCGACCTGAATCCTGAATCTGCTTTTCCGCTCGATGCAGTCGGCAAGCCTGCGAAGCTTGGCAACAAATTGTTTCACAGGGTAATCTTTTTCAATGTCACGCTCTTTCTTCCTCTTTCGTTTTGCCATTTGTCAACTCTCAGTTATGGAATGGATTTGTGATTGTCTTATAGGGTGCGATGAATCGCACCACTTATCCATATACCTGTCAAAAACCAAGTCTTTCTGGTGCGATTTATCACACCCTACGATTTTTGTCTTTTTAGCTGTGAAAGTTCCCTGCTATATATAAGGGAAACAGTTATTCCATTCATTACAAATTCTATGAGGCTGGAAACAATGAAATGTTTTTCTGCTGCACAATACAATTTTATTTGTAGCCAATCCCCTTGAAAAAAGTATAGCAGAACGTTCCGTCTTTTTCTGTAGTTCGGTAAAGGTCTTTTATCCCCCTTTCCCATTCGATGGTGTCCATCATTCCCTCGCCTACAGCTTCTTCGCCGACTCCCTCGACCATCGCTGTGAACGTGTTTTTCGTGAAGCCTTCGACTAATTCGGATTTGCTCGAATCGACGTAAACCATCCTTGGCGAGACGTGAACCTTGCTGAATCCTGCATCGCACATCAAGGGATAAAGCCTGCGTCCGATTAGAGAGTCACCTCCCTTTTCCGCCTGCAGGTCGATGAGGCACTGAATCGCTTCTCTGGCATACCTGCTGTCCGGGTAAAAATATGCTGAGCCGTGGTCGCCTTCGATGACTGTGATTGAGCCGCCGGTCTTGAGCTTCTTTTTGAGCTTAAGCAGCGCATCGAGAGGCTCTTTAAGATGCTCCAGCACAAAGCATATGAAAATGTGGTCGAAATGATTGTCCTCGAAAGGCAGGTTTGATAAATCCGCTTTCTGGAATTTCGTATTGTGAAAACCTGCATCTTCGACGAGTTTCTGAGCTTCTTTCAGCGATTGCTCGGAAATATCGATGCAGATAAAATTCGCGTCGGGGCTGTTCTTTACGAGCGTAATCGTCTGCGCTCCTACGCCGCAGCCCGCTTCAAGGACCAGCGAGCCTGCCGGGTATTTCGTATCGTGATGCAGCAATTCAGTCAGCGTTGTCGCCTGGTCCATCAGACGCTGGTTCTCTCTTTGAGAATAGCCGTGAACGTATTCCTGATTATTTGTCATTTTTCGCCTCTTTTTTTCGCCATAATCTGGGTATTAAGCCTATTACTAATATCTGTGCATTCTTTTCTATCATGAACGCTCGAGCGAGCTTTCCCGGGAATGAAACTTCTTTCGACCACAACTGTCTCCACATTCGTCCCCATACATCCGCCTGCCACCAGAGGCTCTCATAAGGCATGAGCGGCGTCAACTGGCCGACCGCCCGCCCGCAGTTCGGGCAATAATGATAACGCGGATCAACAGGGTGCAGGCAATTCAAACTGTGGTTTTCAAGACTTGAGATAAATTCTTTTACCGGGAGCTGATTCAGTGTGACAATATAAAATCCACACTGTGTCCGAAAGATATGTTGTCGATATAAATCCGGCCTTTGCCTTTAAAGAAATTGACTGCGTCACCGACTCCGATAGATATTTTTTTGATTTTGCTCATATCAAGGCCGGTACCTTCTGTGAGCTGACTATAAGGTATAAGCCATTCCATCCAGTCTCCCGAACCGACTGCGGTATTCGGCGCAAAAACCTTCGCGCGTTTGCCTGTGCTGTCTTCGAGCACAGCGTAAAGCGTATCAATCGAGTTGCGTCCATCTTTGTAATGGTCCATTCCGACATTTGTCATCGCCCAGTCATCGGGCATATAGCCCTGAGTCTCCACCGACGAGAATGTCGCTGCTGCCAATACATTTGAAGCCTGGCTGCATACTGCCAGACCCACATAAACTTTGTTGTTCATAACTATCGTCTCTTCAGACGACACGTTCGGGTCGTTACCAAGGAAAAGCCACGTGTCGCCATCCTCGCTGTACTCCGCGATCATTCTGTAACCTTTTCGCGTAATTCTGACCCAGCACGGATGTCCGAGCGCCGCGCTGTCTGTGCTGTCGGTTGTGGCGCCCTTTGTCACGCGGCGGCGGAACGACGCTGTACCACCGGCATCCAGACTCGTCATCGCGTGAGCCGAGTCTCCGTCCAGGGTGTTGCGAATCATAACGCCTGCTTTTGCCAGGTCGGTGATTCTTTCTATACTGTCAACGCGCGCCTGGATTGACCCGTTGCCGTAAAGTGCTTTATACACGAAGCGAAATTGATCCGACGTGCCTGCGATGCCGTCGCCTTCGCCGCTCATGGCAAAATTGCCTTCGGATGGTTCCGCAAATGTCACCGGGCTGCCCCGGTAAAAAAGCCTGAAAGTATCGGCGCCGTCCACCTGGAGGTCCAAATCATTATCGAACGTACGCTCGACTTCCGAGAAGTTCACATCCTGCTCGGTATTGTCATAAGAAATCGGCGCAGATTTGTCACCATGCTGCACTATCTCTATCTCGGAAAAAGGCGTGTTGTTATGCCCGATCTGCGAGCCGCCGTAAGCCGGGTCCGTAACACCGTCCATCCACGTATCCCAAATCGTATAAGGCTGCATGTCCTTATAATCCTCGAAGTCTTCAATCGAGACATATTCTTTTGTGGCAAAGTTCCAGACGTCACCCTGCAGAACGGGAGGCGTTTCCGAGTCATTAACTTCATCGACGCGCCAATAATAAGTCCGCCCGAGCTCAAGTTCCGGCGAATAGCTGCTCTGCGCAACTGTATAAACAGGTGCGCTTCCCTCAATCACTTCCTGCTCGTCTGTGCTGATATAAACGTTGTGCTGAGCCGCATTTCTTCCCGCCCGCCAGGTGAGCATCGCGCCGAGAGGAACGCCGACGGCGCCGTCTGCCGGCTCAGGCTCTCGCGGCCAGACCGGAATATACGTAAACCTGATTTCACTGAGCCCCGCCAATTGTGATCCCCACGTGCTTTGGGCAGTGAGACGAACCGATTGCGCCTCTATATCGTTAAAGTCCACCAGAGTGTTGTACATATAGCCGCTCGTTCCGATACCCTGTGCAAATTCGCCGACATCAGGCACCTCGGTCCAGCTCTCGCCGTCGGGGGAGTACTCGACTGTCACGTCCCTGAAGCCTGCATCAAGCAGCATCGCGAAGTTGTAGTTCCACACCATCATCTGGTGAAGCTTGTAGGCCCTGTCGAAATCGTAACGAATCCAGGCACCATTTCCCTCCGAGGCGCTGAGCCACATGTCAGCCTGCGCACTCGAATGAAGGTCCATATTAACAGGATTCAGTCCCGACTCGTTTATAGTATCGTTCGGGTCATTCCCTGCATAGCTGCTCGACGCTCTCACGCTTATGCTCTGCGCAGGGACCTTGTAACCAACAGGCTCGACAGTAAAGCTCCAGACCTGTCCCTTGTACTCAGCCGGAACCGACGGAGAATTGACTTCGTCCACGCGCCAGTAATAAGTCGTTCCGAATTCCAAACCACTTATATCATAGTTGTTGACATCGAGACCTTCCGCAGCAACTGTACCAGGCGGAGATTCCGGAGTCGCATCGTTGACATCGTTGAAATCAGTCCC
>JARRRJ010000358.1:1159-6305 GCA_037380865.1 Sedimentisphaerales bacterium | reverse complement strand
GGCAGCACCTTGCCTTCGGCCTTCTGTTCATCTGTGACGCCCCATCGCAAGTCTACCTCACCCCATGTTACACCTCTCGATTCACATAGTTTTCGCAGTTGTGGGAAAATACGCTTGACCAACTCCTCACGCTCTTCGTGCATATCACGAAACGT
This sequence comes from Sedimentisphaerales bacterium, assembly GCA_037380865.1. GTDB lineage: Bacteria > Planctomycetota > Phycisphaerae > Sedimentisphaerales > Anaerobacaceae > JAFGPS01. The sequence continues at coordinate 6,150 of JARRRJ010000358.1, read as the reverse complement.
GCTGCTTACAAATACTCTAACAATTCGCTGTGAGTACTGCATATTCTAATCTCGATAAAGCTTTTATATCTAAGATTTATGGATTATCTGAGCTTACTTATATCCGAAAAGTCCAAGAAAGTAAAGGCTAACCGACATACAATAAAATAGCTTAATAGATAGTAATCCAAACCTCCAGAATTGATTCTGGGGGGATGTTCCTCTGATTTGTGTATAAAAGTATGTATTCGCAGAAAATTAGTTAAAAATGATAGAATTTGGCAATTTTTCGATTACTTCAAATTGATTATATATTTTATCATTATTTATTGCATTTTTTTGACCACTATTGCACAGGTATAGAGAGTACTCATTGTAGTTTGAACATGTGCAACTACTCATAAATCAATCCTATAAGGTGGGCTGCTTCATGGACGATACGGCCCGCCCCCTAAATGTAAACAATTACAACAGCTTACCAGATAAGAGATGAAATATGTTGTGGAGCGAGGGTTTATGGATTATTATCATGGGCCTGATAATTTATGAACTTATAAAATTTTCAGACTGTTGAATTGAAAAATTGTTCAGACAAAAGGAACACGCTTAATGAAATATGGATGTTGCGGAAGTATGGTAGCAACTGAGCCGGATGGTACCGGCGTTGAAATCATAGAAAAGCTTGGTGCAATTGGATATGATTATATGGAAATTTCACTGGCACATATAACGGCTTTATCTGAGACTGATTTTATGAGCATGAAAAAGAGAGTACGGGATGCGGGTATTTCATGCGAGACGTGTAACAATTTTTTCCCTTCTTCAATTCACTTGACAGGGCCACGGGAGGACGAGAATAAAACGATGGACTATTCCAGAAAGGCACTGGAGAGGGCTTCACAACTTGGCGTAGAGATAATCGTTTTTGGTAGTGCATCTGCTAAGAATATACCTGATGGTTTTCCATATGAGCAAGCCTGGAATCAAATTGCCAAGATGCTTAAAACAATCGCTCCAATCGCGCGAGAACGTGGAATAACCATAGCAATTGAACCCCTGAATAAAATAGAAAGTAATCTCATTAATACAATATCTGAGGGTTTGCAAATGGTAAAGTCTGTTGACATGGATAATATCCGACTGCTTGCGGATTATTATCATATGACAGTTTCCAACGAAACTTATGATATAATACTCGAAAGCGGGCAAGCCATTAAACATGTGCATTTTGCAGAAGTGCTTGGCCGTCGTTTTCCAGGGACGCTAAAGGAAGAATATCTGGAGTTTTTCGGTAATCTCAAGAATGCCGGCTATAAAGGCAGAGTCAGCATAGAGGCGTATTCCGACGACGTGTTAAATGATGCTGCTATTGCGCTCGAAATACTCAAAGATATAGATGAACAATTGCAGGGATAAAAGAAGTTGAAAGTGACTAAATTTGTATTTGAACACCTTCGGCGGCTATTTTAACTTTAGTTCACTTTAGCTCACTTTATTTTACTTCATATATTCAGGCATTACTAATCGAGGTATAAACAATATTGCATCGGGGAAGAGAACTGCAAACAAAACTACAATCAACGAAATAACAAAAAACGGAATCATAGCCTTCAGTGCTTTCGGAACCGAAATTCCGGCCAGGTCTGCAGCGATTAATAAACACAATCCATAAGGAGGAGTTATCAAGCCTATTGCCAAAGTTAAGACTATGACAGCTCCCATATGATAAGGATTAATTCCAACTTTTGTGCCGATCTCACCAATTATGGGTTGTAAAATAATAATCGCAGGTATCGCATCCATAAATGTACCGATAATCAGGAAAATTAAAATAACAAATGTGAAGACCAGTAATTTGGATCCAAGTAATCCCATTGAATCAAGAGACGCGACTATAGATTGCGGGACACTGTAATATGCCAGCACGAATCCCCATAGCGAAGCAGCCGCTACACAAAACAGGGAAAGAGAAAAGAAACCAATACTGAATGTGGTCAGCTTGTAAAACTTTTTAAAGGAAAATTGCCTGTACACGATAGACAGGAAAAAAGCATAAACTACTGCAATAAGGGATGCTTCCGTCGCTGTGAATATCCCTGCGATAATTCCTCCTATAACAATTATTGGTATAACCAGAGCCAGTGAGGCTGACTTTGCATGTTTCAATAAATTCCGCCATGAAAATTCGTGATCCGCCCCGATTTCATGTTTGAAGGCATAATAGAAAGAAAACACAATTTGCCCGATCCCGATCATCAAACCCGGAATAATACCTGTCAGAAACATAGCTCCGACAGAAAGCCCGGCAGTTGCGGCATAAATAATCATCATAAGACTGGGGGGTATGATATTGCCCAATGTTGAAGAAGCAGATGTTACTCCGACTGTGAATCCTTTGCCATAACCTTGCTTTACCATAGCAGGAATCAGAACCGAGCCTACACCTGCAGTATCAGCAGACGAAACACCTGATATGCCTGCAACAATCATGCTCACAATAACGTTCACATGCGCCAATCCTCCTTTGAAATGCCCTACAATGCTCTGGGAAAAATCAATGAGACGCTTTGAAATTCCCGTTTCGTTCATTAATTGACCGACAACAAGAAAGAATGGAACCGCAAGAAGCGGAAAATTATTAAGACCGCCCCATATTCTTTGTGTAACAACCGTCAGAGAAACATTTCCATCAAGAAAAATGACGAACGTCGATGAAAGAAAAAGTGCGAAAGCAATAGGAACTCGCACGAGACATAATATGATAAATGAACTGAATAAGACAAATAGCATCATTAGATTCTCGAGTTCGTTTCAGTATGAGATTTCCAGGAGCTCACAAGTTGAATAATATGAAACAAGCTGTAAGACACCATTGAAGCTCCTGCTATTGGTATCGCCATATAAATATAAAACATGTTGATATTAGAGTTTGGACCAACCCGCAAATATCCCATTTGACAGTATCTAATACCTGCGACAACCATAAAAAGGGCGAATAGTGTAATACATAAATCCGGGATGATTTGAAAAAATCTTTTTATCGATTCGTTTTTTATTTTTTCCGGTGTAAAGAATTCAATCGTGAAATGTCTTTTGTTTTTCACACTGAGACTTGCTCCCATAAGAGTGACCCAAAACAAAAGAAATCTTGCAGTTTCCTCTGACCATATCACGGGATTATGGGAAATAAACCGGCTCGTAACCTGAATCAAAACTACAATGACTAAAGCGATAAAGAGAATGACACTTAAGATGCTCTGGATGATTTCCAATGTATCGACAAATTTTTTCATTTTAGAGAAAAAAGGAATTTTGAATTATAACGATTCCAGTATTTCTCTCGCTTTTGAAAAACCTGTCCTGCCGCTGTTGTATACCGGGACGTGCGTGTTTGTCAGATGTGGCTCCAGTACAGACATAGATACCTGTGCCATAACAATTGCATCCACTTCCTTCGAGAGCTTTTCAATTTCATCCAGAAGTATTTCATTATGTTTATCAGGATTACCTGCCCGGAGGACTTTAAATGCTTCGCTGCTTAATACAGTTTTGACTTCGACATCTCTGTCTGCCTCTTGTGCCGCCAGGCGAAGGAGTCGTTCGGAAGAAGGGACAGTGGATGGAAGTGTAGCAAGCAGTCCGACTCTTGAGCCGTCCTGAACAGCCAAATCCATCATTGGTCGATCTATCTGTAACATGGGAATTCCAATCATGGGTCTGGCGTGCTCGACAGCCCGATTGAATGTAGAACAACCAAGCAGAATCAGGTCGACTCCCGCTTCCTCAAGAAATCTTGCGTAAGTGACAAACTTAAAATAGTTGACTTTCGGTATTGTTCCCACTTCCGCCGCGAGATTGTCCCTCTGAATTGTGTCATCGCCCAGATGCATTATGCTGACTTCGGGAATAATCTCATCGATATATTTTTGTACAGTCTGGGCAGTAAAAACAGCCGCATGGATTATTCCTAATGTTTTGTTACTCAAATCTTTTCTCATTTTAGTCCTTCCTTATTTTGCCGCCCTGATTTTTTCCAATAAATCTGTCACATCGAATTCCTGTGCAAGCTCATCCTGGATAGGTTTGCCTTTTTCCATGAATGACGCCTTGTCGACCTGATTTTCTTTAACACCATATTTCGATACCATTTCTTCGAGCGCATCGGAATTCATTTTTGCAATATAGTCGCGTTCCCATATTGCCGCATTTTTCGCTTCTTCGAAGATTAAGCTTCGATATTCCTCTGGAAGCTTTTGTAAAGTCTTATCGCTGATAAATATTCCCATAGGCAGAACAAGATGATTTGTTATCGAAAAATATGAGCAGGTTTCATAGAACCTGTTGCGCAGGATGCTAACAGGCTCGTTTTCAGCTCCGTCTATGACACCAGCCTGCAGCGCCGAGTATAATTCGGAGTATGGCATCGGCGTGGGAATCGCGCCGAAGGCTTTCCATGTTTTTGAGTCAGCTTCACCAAGCATGACCCTGATTTTCAGGTCGCTCAAATCATCGGATTTTAAAACGGGATGCTGGCGGTTAAACAGAATCCTGTCACCTGAAGAAAAAGTGCTAAGCAATCGAATTCCATATCTTTTCAGGGAAATCTCGTCAAGGAGCTTTCCAACTTCTCCATCGAAAACATTCGCAAATTGCTCGCGGCTCTCGAATAAATATGGAGCTCCGAAAAGCCTGAATTCTGGAACGAACTGCGAAACATGAGAGAAGGCGGCTATCGAGATATCCAGGCTTCCCATTTTCAGCTGCTCAATCTGTTCAGGCGTGTCACCCAACTGGGAATTTGGGTAAATCTTGATTTTGATTTTCCCGTTGGTTTTACTCTCCAGAGCTTCAGCAAATTTCTTTGCTCCCAAATCATAAGGATGGTCGCTCGTCTGATCATGAGCCAGCTTGAGCAAATAAATGTCTTCTTTAGGTGTATTTCCAGTCGATTTAAAGATTGCTGTAGTAACAATAGCGACGACTATTATTGATAATATTCCATATAGACTTTT
>JARRRJ010000358.1:0-1077 GCA_037380865.1 Sedimentisphaerales bacterium | reverse complement strand
ATCGAGTGTTTTTTTGGGAGCATATTCATAAAAAATGTCAAAAAACACAAATCCTAACAGGTCATGTATTATATATTATGAAAAATATTAATAAAGGTAAACTTTCGTACTTTTTAGGCAGCAAATTTTAATGAATTTTAAAATATAAAAATATCGACCAACCGATGTCTTTTTTAGATTCACAATTAAGACAGGGAGGTCAATATGTACGATATAATTTCAACACGGACAGAACTTCTTCAACAGTTTCTTCCTATTTTTACTGCACCGAGAGCAGAACTTTTTGCAAATTTGATGACCGGATGGATTTTGTGTACGGTTCGGTGAACCACAACCGACATCCTGCCTTTCACCAATCCTCAAAACAAATACGTTCATGATGCGTATCATCGTTTCCGGCCTGATGCACACTGGAACATGGCAATATCCTGGGAGATTCTTACAAAAAAACTGATTTATACGTTCTACCAAAATACAATTATAACACCGGTTATGGACAGCACACTGCTTCACCACAACGGAAGAAAAATCAATGTAGCCGGATATTTGTTCACGTCTCTATGTCGATCTCAAATCCTCCATATTGCACATCCGATTTACTTTCAATAGCCTTGACTTTCTTAAACACTTCGTATACAAAATATCTCAGATAATCCATGAATCTTAGATATAAGAGCTTTATCGAGATTAGAACATGCAGTACTCACAGCGAATTGTTAGAGTATTTGTAAGCAGTACTTTTCGTGATATGCACGAAGAACGTGAGGAGTTGGTCAAGCGTATTTTCCCACAACTGCGAAAGCTCTGTGAATCAAGAGGCGTTACCTGGGGCGAGGTAGATCTGCGATGGGGTGTCACAGATGAGCAGAAGGCCGAAGGCAAGGTGCTTCCTATCTGCCTGGAGGAAATAAAACGCTGCAGACCTTACTTCATAAGTTTGCTGGGCGAACGCTATGGCTGGATTCCCGATACAATTTCACCCGAAGTAATTGAGCGTGAGCCCTGGCTTAGAGAGCATGTTCAAGAAGGTAAATCTGTCACTGAGCTTGAAATTCTGCATGGTGTCCTGAACAATCC
>JARRRJ010000357.1:0-6445 GCA_037380865.1 Sedimentisphaerales bacterium | reverse complement strand
TGCGTCCCTGACCCATAGCTAAAATCACAGTAGCGGCGCCCGAGACTATGTCGCCGCCTGCGTAAACGCCGGGGACTGAAGTTGCCATTGTCTTCTCATCGACAATGATCGTTCCCCATCGTGTCATTTCAAGCTCAGGCATAGTTTGTGAAATCAGCGGATTTGGAGTGTTGCCGATTGCAATAATTACAGTGTCAAGCTCGATAATGAATTCTGAACCTTCTATAACAACAGGTCTTCTTCTTCCTGATTCGTCAGGTTCACCAAGCTCGTATTTGAGACACTCAACAGAAGTAACCCGGCTGTTTTCATCTCCGAGAATTCTTTTCGGGCTTTCAAGAATATGAAAGTCGACACCTTCCTGCTTTGCGTGATGTACCTCTTCGATTCGCGCAGGCATTTCTTTTTCTGTTCTTCGGTAAATCAAATAGACCTTTTCTGCTCCAAGCCGAAGAGCGGTTCTGGCCGCGTCCATTGCTACATTGCCGCCGCCAACTACTGCAACTATTTTAGAGCGAACGATCGGCGTATCGGCTCCTTTGCCGTAACTATACGCTTTCATAAGATTGGCACGAGTGAGATATTCATTGGCGCTGAATACACCAACAAGAGATTCGCCTTCGATGCCCATGAACTTAGGGAGTCCCGCTCCGACTCCGATATAGACTGCGTCGAAACTATCCTTTTGCATCAATTGCTGAATGGTTCTTGTCTTGCCGACGATGAAGTTGCATCGTATTTTAACGCCCATTTCAGTTAGAGTGTCAATTTCCTTTTGAACGATAGCTTTAGGCAAACGAAATTCAGGTATGCCATAGACCATCACGCCGCCGGGCTTGTGGAACGCCTCGAACAAGGTGACATCATGTCCGGCTCTCCTCGTATCAGCGGCCGCGACAATCCCCCCGGGACCAGAGCCTATTATCGCCACTTTTTTCCCTGTTTCGGCAGCAACAGCAGGTATAGATTCCGAATTTTGATCAAGGTCAGCGACGAATCTTTCGAGACGCCCGATGGAAACTGCTTTTGTCGGGTCTTTGAATTTCTTCCCTACTGTACATGTTAGCTGGCACTGATTTTCCTGGGGACAAACGCGGCCGCATACGGCGGGAAGCAATGAATTCTCTTTTATGATGGAAAGGGCTTTTCTGTAATCGCCCTTCGAAATTTCTTCGATGAAATCCCTTATCCTGATTTTTACAGGACACCCATTTACGCAAGGCGCATTTTTGCATCGAAGACAGCGCAAAGCTTCGATTTTAGCTTGAGTTTCCGTGTAGCCTGTCGCTACTTCATTAACATTTGTTCTACGTATCTCAGGCGTCTGCTCAGGCATTTCCTGCAGAGGTATTTTATATCTTTCAGAAGGTTTAAGCTCACCGGCCTTTTGCTTTTCTAAAAGTTCACGTAATAATTCTTGTCTTTCTTGTTCAGTCATTTTAGAAATTTATCTTAACCTGAATAAAGCCGGATTCTTATTTCCTGTCCAAACCTATTTTACAGCGATGTTCCTTATATTGTTCGTACTCTTTCTGTTCACCATTCTTATAAGCGCTGAGTCTTTTCATCATCAAATCGAAATTTACTTTATGGCCATCGAATTCAGGCCCGTCAACGCAGACGAATTTGGGTTTTCCGTCATATTCGATTCTGCATCCGCCGCACATGCCTGTTCCGTCGACCATAATCGTATTCAGTGACACTTCCGTAGGAACACCGTATTGCTTCGTCACGTCGCAGCAGAATTTCATCATTATCGCAGGTCCGATGACATAAGCCTGGTCGGGTTTCGGATTGCGCAGACAGATTTCTTTCAAAGGTTCTGTCACAAGTGCTTTTCGCCCATACGAGCCATCATCGGTCGTCACAATCAACTCATCGCTAATCTCCGCGAATTCGTTTTCAAGTATGAGAAGCTCTTTGTTCCTTGCGCCGAGAATGCTGATAATTGTGTTCCCTTTTTCCTTGAGTGCTCTTGCTATGGGAAGCAGCGGCGCGTTTCCAATACCGCCGCCGACACAAACTACAGTACCGAATTTCTTTAGAACAGTAGGTCTTCCCAGTGGGCCTACGATGTTTTCTATTTCATCACCTTCATTCAGGTCAGCAAGCTCAGCAGTCGTTTTTCCCACTCTTTGCCAGATCAATTGTATAGTTCCCTTTTCCGGGTCTGCACCAGCGATAGTAAGAGGGATTCTCTCGGAATATTCATTGTTAATACTGATAATAACAAACTGCCCGGGCTGCCTTGCGGCAGCTACGAGCGGAGCCTCGATTTCAGCAGTGAAAACGTCTTGCGAAAGCTGTCTTTTTTCTATAACTCTATGTGCCATTTTACCCTTATGCAAAGTCAGAAAAAGGTATTTATCTCAAAAACACTTGCCTTTGTCAAGCGATAGCATTTGCTTTGACATTATATATAGTATAAGTGTTTCTTATGAAAATATTCGTCGTGTTACTAAATCTTATTCTTCAAATTTCTTACGACTGCACCAGCTTGCTGTTTTGATTCAGTTCTTCTTAATTCCATGAGCAGGTTTTTCTGCCTGTCAGTGAAGCAGATCGGAGTTCGCAGGTCGAAATTTGCTACGCCGCAGGTTTGGCGGATTGAGGAGATTAAATTGTCTATACCTGTTTGCTCTTTTACGCTTATTTGGACTGTATTTGAAAGGAAGTCAGGCAGTTTGTTTGTGTTGAATTTTGCGGGCAGGTCAGATTTGTTCAGGACTGTAATTATTTTTTTCTTCGAGAGATGCTCAAAAGTGTTGTAGTCTAATTGTGTGTCAGAACTGTTATCGAGGACTATCAAAATAAGATCTGCATTTTCGATTAATTCGAGGGTCTTATTTTGAGCAGTGTTATCTATACTGTCGCTTGAAGCTGATAAATTTTCATCCAGTCCTGCTGTGTCAACTAACTGGAGTGACAGTGATTCTATTTGGCATTGCGCCGTTACCCAGTCGCGTGTTGTGCCGCTTATGTCGGTGACAATTGATTTTTGTCTGCCTGCGAGGCAATTCAGTAGTGTGCTTTTGCCTGTATTCGGAGGGCCCATGAGGACTGTTTTGCAGCCGAAAATAATCAGATTAGAAATCATGCTGTTCCCGAGTATTTCGACAGCTTGGTTTTGTATCGATTCTAACGGAATTGTTTCTATGTCACTTAGCCATTCCTGTACTACTTTGCTCAAGCCGAACTTTATCTGGTTCATAATAATTTTTGTGCCCTGGAGAGTTTTGGCATGAGCCTGGACCAGCATAGCTTCGACTTCAATCGCATTGGTTTGGTTGTGTGACGAGAGGATTATTTTAAGAAGCTGCTCATCGGTTACAATTTGCACTCCCAACTTTCGGAGCAATTGAATAATGTTTTCTACAATAAGAGGATTTCCATGAGAATGAATCGCAAAATAGAATATCACCTGCGTTGAATTGTACCTCTTTCGAAGATGGTTTGAATATTTGTCGTATTGCAGACTCTGAATTTTCACCGAATACCTGAACAGTCGAAATAGCTCCTGTTCCCCTGCCTGTTATAACTGCCGCGTAACATTTCATAATAGTTACTATGTAGCTTCCTGCTTTGCTTCCATATATTTTTTATAAGCCAGGAAAACGCCTTTGACTACGAGGTTGGGGACATAATCATCTACGAAGTCACAGTCGGTGTATATAGTTTTCGCGCCGGAGCCTGTAATTATCGTTTGAGGCCATCTTCCTAGCTCGTCCGCATAGCGGCGTACCACTTCCTGAAGCGCACCGATAATCGAATAATACAAGCCGCAGTTGATTGCATCTACCGTGTTCTTGCCGTAAGGAGCTTTGGGTTTCGTGATTTTTATGTTGGGAAGTTGAGCCGTATAATCGCGCAGCGACTTTGCGCTTATTGCAAAACCGGGACAAATAACTCCACCCAGGAAAATTCCGTTTTGATCCACAAGGTCAATAGTCACTGCAGTCCCGAAATCCGCAACAACGAGTGCGTCACCGACCACGTCATAAGCCGCCGCAGCTGAGACTACCCTATCTGTCCCGACTTTATTAGGCTCATCGACCCACAGATTCATAGGAAGCGGCACATCTTTTCCGATAACATATATCTTTTCGTCGAAATTCTCTTTTGCTATTTTCCTTATCACCTCAGTCCATGCAGGTTTGACACTGCTCACTACGATAACACCATCACGTTTCTTTTCTTTCGAGCTTTTTGAGACAGGGATTTTTCCCCACGCAGATTTCAAAGAGCTTCCCAGCTTATCCGCCGAATCACCTGTGATTGTCTCGATAGACTGCTCTTTATTGTCGAGAAAAAGAGCTATAACAATATTCGTATTTCCAATATCTATTGCGATTACATTCATAATTTATCTTTCAAAATTCACCTGAATCGTTTCCATTTGTACCCTATTGCTGCGTAAAAGTCAATTTGCAGACTTTTTAGAGTCGAGGCACTAACAGTGAAAATGTGGAGTTGGAGCCGGCGCATTTCCTCAAAAAGACAAAAAGCATAAAGATATCGGTAACTTTATGGTATCTTTATGCTTCTGTGATTAATTTCCCTTGAATCCTCACAAGTGGAGAAGGCGTGCGATTCGTTCTTCCGTCGGCGGGTGGGTTCTGAAAAGCTTCGTCATGCCGCTGCCTGTCTAAGGTGCAACTATAAACATATTGCTCTGACCATCCGGTACCCTCAGCGGGATTTGCCTGTTGGCTAATTCCAGTTTTTGTAACGCATGCGCCAGGCCGTTACCTGTTCCGGCAAGGTCTGCTCCCAGGCGGTCTGCCTCGAATTCCCGCGAGCGGCTGATTGCCATCTGTATCAACATCGCCGCAATAGGAGCAAGGATGAGCAGCAGTATAGCTATCAGCGGGTTGGTTCTCCTGTTTCCGCCGCCCCAGAAAACAAGGTAGGTTACCCATGTAACTGCTCCTGCAATTACAGCTGCAATTGTGCTTATCAGGATATCCCTGTGTTTTATGTGCGAAAGCTCATGTGCTATGACACCTTCCAGCTCTTCGTAAGAGAGCATTTGGCGAAGTCCTTGTGTCACACAAACGGCACTGTGGTGCGGACTGCGCCCTGTTGCGAATGCATTCGGAGCGTACGCCGGCGAAATATATACACGCGGCATAGGCAGACCTGCTCGCTGCGAGAGTCTCTCGACTGCATCCCAGAGCAGAGAGTCTTCCTGCCTTGAAATCTCCCTCGCACGCATAGTTGCAAGCGCTATCTTATCACTGAAAAAGAACGCGAAGAAGTTCAGGCCTGCTCCTATCAACAGCGCCGGGAATAGTGCTCCCTGGCCGCCAAGAAGGTAGCCGATGCCCAGACACAAGCCCATAAGAAGAGCCATGAGCAAAGTCGTCTTCAAATTGTTTACTAGTCTATACATCTTATGTACCCTTATAATACGATTTTCTTATCTTTCCTTAGTTGTTATACTCAAGTCAGCGACTGCAGGTTCATCATCGTCAGTCTCTACCATTGTAACCAGCAAACTATATACCAATTTGACTCATTTTCACATAACTGCCTTAATAACAGGAAGATAGAAATAATGATCTATAATTATCTTCGTCAATTTCTGCCATTCTGACAGCGAAAGGCTCTTTGCTTTGCAAACTTGAACCATAATAAGGATAATAAATAGCCTGCTTCCTGACCCGGAAGACTGCTTGAAAACCACCAAGAGTAATGTTATGCTTCTATTAACAAAGTCTTTTGAAAAATGGGATTAATTGTTAAAAGGGAAGGGTAAAACTATGAGGAAGATATTCTGTTTTCTATTGCTAACGCTGCTTTTTCTTTCCGGCTGTCAAAAGGAAAAGAACAATTCTGAATCCCCCGATGTTCCGGCAGATAAAATGACAATTATTGTCTACAGCCCGGTATTTGAGGATGGTGGCATGATTCCTGCGAAATACACCGCCGATGGCGATAATATTTCGCCTCCCCTGGAATGGAAGGATATTCCGGAAGGAACAAAAAGCATCGCTCTTATCTGCGATGATCCCGATGCGCCGGGGAAGACCTGGGTTCATTGGGTGATGTGGAACATCCCTCCTGATGAGAACGGTCTCGCGGAAAATGTGCGGCCGATCGCAACTTTGTCGGATGGTGCAAAGCAGGGTATCTCAGATTTCAAGCGTACAGGCTACGGAGGCCCTGCGCCTCCCAGTGGAACGCATCGCTATTACTTCAAAATTCATGCACTTGATATAAGTCTGAACATTCCTGATAACTCAACTAAGTCAGATTTGCTTAAAGCAATGGAAGGAGATATCCTCGCAGAAGGACAATTGATGGGCAAGTATAAAAGGTTATAGTTTTCTATAAGTTGCCCCGGACTGTTAAAAAATTTGAAAAATCCGACAAAGATTTTTCAGACATAAGGATTTCCTGCCCTAAATTAAGCATCATGCTTATTGATGAACCTCGTCATAAT
>JARRRJ010000356.1:0-4751 GCA_037380865.1 Sedimentisphaerales bacterium | reverse complement strand
ATTACATTGTCGGCTCCGAGGGATTTTACGAGCTCTAAATTTGCCGTACTGCAAATTCCTGTGACTTCAGTCCCAAAGTACTTTGCAAGCTGTATCGCGGCGGTGCCCAAACTCCCGGAGGCTCCATAGATAAGGACTTTTTGCCCGCTTCTGATATTTCCTTTTCTTAGAAAATGCAGTGAAGTTAACGCTCCGAAAGGAAGAGCAGCAGCTTCTTCGTACGAGATATTGCTCGGCTTCTTTGCCAGAACACCATCTTCTGATATGCGCACATACTCTGCATAACAACCAAATGCGAATGCAGTGGATCCAAAAACCTCGTCATGTTCTTCGAATTGTTTTACCTCTTTGCCGATCTCCTCAATTTCTCCGGCAAAATTGATCCCCAATATAGTCTTCCGCGGTCTTATCAAACCGTTAAAGGACCTTATCATAAAAGGATCAGCCTTTCGAAGCCTGACGTCTCCCGATGTCACTGAGGCCGCACATATTCTTATCAACAATTCCTTGTCCCCGGGAGCAGGTTTTTCTACCTCTTCGAGCTGAAGAACATCAGGTGGGCCGTATTTTGTGTATACGATCGCCTTCATAATAATTGCTATTCGTCGAACTCGATGTCATTTTCCTGACACCATTCGATGGCAATTTCTCTGTACGCTTTGTTGCGGTAAGTGAACCAGTCATGTTCAATGCCGTTTTGGTAGAGCGCATCCTTGAATCTTCGAAACGCTCCGCTTCCTTTTATATTGGCTGAAAGCAGCTCACGCATGCGCGGGTCCTCGAGCGAAAGGCAGAATCTCTCCATGATTTCGTACTCATTTATGTCGAACTTCGTCGGCAATTCGAGATACCTGCCTGTTTCATCTATTATTTCTCTTGCTACAGCAATCTGTTCCTGCTCCCATTCAGGGTATTCTTCGAGCGGCTCATCATCCTCTGCAGTCTGCATATCGTATTCACTTACAAGTACAACTTCTCCTGTCTCCTTATCCAGATATGACGAATTTTCGTCAGACTGACTTTCCATACCATCGATTATATCGCTGAGATTAACTTTAACTGACATAACCGTTCCTTTCCTGGAATAGGTACAGGAAGAGGAATACTATGCCTATCCCTATTCCTATTACATTCGATCTTAAGGCGGACATTTCGCACAAACCGACATGAAGAGCATAGTGCTCAAATACCTGTCGCCGCGATCGGGAAGCAGCGCCACGATTGTACCGGAGTCCATCTCTCGCGCGATTCGCAAGGCTCCTGCTACAGCTGCTCCGCTGGACATCCCGACAAAAATTCCTTCCCTGGCGGCAAGCAGCCTTGTCGTCTCGAAGGCTTCGCCGTCTTCGACTGTGATCTTTTCGTCCAGCATTTGCGGATCATAAATTTTCGGGACGATAGACTCTTTCATATTCTTGAGTCCCTGTATCGTGTGACCTTCGGGCGGCTCGACACCAACGACTTTTACCTGCGGCTTTTTCTCTTTAAAGAACCTGTAAATTCCCATGAGCGTGCCGGTAGTCCCCATCCCCGCGACAAACACATCAATTTCTCCGTTTGTTTGAGCAAGTAATTCGGGCCCCGTGCTGTAATAATGCGCCATGCAATTATTTTCATTTTCAAACTGGTTGGGCATGTAATATTTTTCAGGTTCTGCGTTAAGCAGTTCGTGCGCTTTCCTGATAGCTCCGTCGGTTCCTTCCTTGGCTGGAGTTAATACAACTTCCGCATTGAGAGCTTTCAAAGTTTGCTGCCTTTCGATACTGACACATTGCGGCATGCATAGTTTAACCGCGTAGCCTTTAGCCGCTCCAATCATCGCCAGAGCGATGCCTGTATTTCCCGAAGTCGGCTCGAGAATGACTTTCCCTTTGGTAAGATTGCCTGATTCTTCAGCTTTTTTTATCATCCAGTAAGCTGTCCGGTCTTTTACTGAACCTCCCGGATTGCTCCCTTCGAGTTTGCCAAATAGTTTTACGCCCGGTTTCTTGTTGTTCAGGTTCGCTAGCTCCACGAGAGGCGTATTTCCTATTGCTGATAAAATGCTCATAAAAACTTAACTCCAACTCTTACAAATTATCAAAGTATCCGAATGCTTCAGCTTTTTCGTGTACTATTAACTTCATTTCTGATATTTTATAAATCAGGTTTGAGAAAATAAAGGAGAATTTACGAAGGATTTATATATGGATTCACCGCAGGAAAATCTCAAAGAAGCGGTTTTGTGGGAGTCTCTCGACGAAAACAAGAAAGTAAGTTGCAGGCTCTGTAACTGGCGATGCAAAATAAATGACGGAAAAGTGGGCAGATGTTTCGTGCGTCAGAATATAGGCGGCACGTTGTATTCCTTAAACTACTACAGGGTAATCTCTGCTAATCCTGACCCAATTGAGAAGAAGCCGCTGTTTCATTTTCAGCCCGGTTCGAGGAGTTTTTCAATAGCCGCTATGGGCTGCAATTTTCAATGCGAATTCTGCCAAAACTGGCAAATCAGCCAGATGGTCGCAGATAGCGGGGAAATTGACGGGCAGGCAATAACAGCCGAACAAATCATCGCTGCAGCAAAGCGGAGCGGCTGCAAGAGCATTGCTTATACATACACAGAGCCGACCATTTTCATGGAGCTGTGCAATGATTGCGGCAGGCTGGCAAAAGAGAATGGACTTGCGAACGTTTTTGTGAGCAATGGATTTATGACGACCGAAGCGATTGATTTTGCCTCCGATTGGCTTGATGGCATAAACATCGACTTGAAGGCATTCAGTGAAGATTTCTACACGCGCCTGTGCAAGGGAAGATTGCAGCCTGTGCTCGATACAATTTCCTATATCGCCAAAGAAACGAATATATGGATGGAACTCACGACTTTGCTGATACCCGATGAAAACGATTCCGATGAGGAATTGAAGAAACTCACGGATTTCATAGTTAACAAAGCAGGTCCCGATGTTCCCTGGCATATAAGCAGGTTTCATCCGCAATACAAATATCTCGATTCTGTTCCGACGCCGACAGGCAGTTTGAAAAAAGCCTATGAAATAGGTAAAGCAGCCGGACTGCATTATATTTATATAGGCAATGTGCCGGGGTCGAAACAGGAGAACACATATTGCTATAATTGCGAGCGATTATTAATAGGCCGCACCGGCTATCGTATTACTGTGAACAATATAAAAGATGGGAAATGCCCCGATTGCAAAATGATTGCAGAGGATTCACTCTTATTGAGCTGCTTGTCGTTATCTCGATAATAACTATTTTAATGTCGATACTCATGCCTGTATTTGGCAAAGCAAAGTCGGTCGCGATGCGTTTGAAGTGTGCACATAACCTCAACCAAATAGATTTGACAATTCGATTATACACAAGTGACTACGATGACATCTACCCGTGTGCGGCTGATCCTCTGCCCGCCGGCTATTGGCTCTGGATGGGACGAGGATGGAGGTCGCTCGTAAGTCCCTACCTGGGCGGCAATATCGATGTAAACAATCCATCTGTCCTGTTCTGCCCCTCGATGTAAATAATCCATCTGTCCTATTTTGTCCCGAAGATAAAGTAGCCAGGGAAAAATATGAATCAACAAGCTATTCGTACTCGATGTCCTTTTACCATAGTCCTGAGCAGATAGATTCTACTACCAGCACGAATGATACTTATGAAAATCCCCTTCCGCCAATGCGCCAGGGAGTGACACGTGTAAGAAAACCTTCGCGTAAAATTATTTTCGGTGAATGGCTGAGCAATCATGAGCAGATAGACAACGACCAAGGCTGGTGGTGCTGGGACGGGACTCGGAGTTATCTTTTCGCTGACGGCAGCATAGATGCATTGAAAGCCAAACGAATCAGTTCTGCCCGGGATGATTTTCCCGATGCAAATCTGACAATTCATGGCATAAAAGGAAGTGATCTTAACACCAGCGATAGGCCTTGATAAAATCTGAGCCGGCCATGTTCGTACGAGGCAACAGCTTTGCTTACGGCTTATATATATTTATGAAGCCGCACAAGACTCCCCGAAAAGAAGTTTCTTGACTGTTCTAATACATTTTTGTAAAATTATTTTGTGTTATTTAGTGAAAATTACGTCTTTTCATCACGAGAAATGTCAAATTGCACAATGACTAAAAAGGTGATTCGTTCTTCATCGAAAGGATTGAAATGACTAAAAGAGTTCTTTTCATCGGTGTCTGCTTATTTACAATTCTGCCAAGTACGCTCCAGGCTGTCGAGTACTTCCCGCTGGACCAGGTGCAATTGCTGGACGGGCCATTCAAGCATGCTCAGGAACTCAATCTTAAATGCCTGCTTGAATATGATGTCGACCGATTGCTTGCAACGTATCGCAAAGAAGCGGGACTGGAACCCAAAGGCGAGCTGTATCCCAACTGGAGCGGCCTGGATGGCCATGTTACCGGTCACTATCTTTCCGCAATGGCTATCTACGTAGACGCAACTGGTGATGAAGAATGCCACCGTCGATTGAATTACATGATTGACGAGCTCGCTCTCTGTCAGGAAGCTCACGGTAATGGTTATGTTGGCGGCGTACCTAATGGCGACCGCATTTGGCAAAGCCTGGCTCAAGGCGACATGAGGCCGCTCCAAAGAGCCTGGGTACCCTGGTACAATCTTGACAAAACATTCGCAGGCCTGCGGGATGCATGGCTCCTGGGACACAACGAAAAGGCTAAAGACATTCTGATTAAGTTTGCCGACTGGTGCTATGATGAAGTTAAGGATTTGTCT
>JARRRJ010000355.1:0-3453 GCA_037380865.1 Sedimentisphaerales bacterium | reverse complement strand
ATTGCTAACTGCCTGTTATTATTACCGACAGTATCTGAGTTTTGATTTATCTTGGACAGCAATGCAGTGATATAAAATCTAACAAATCTATCTATTTGACAATCGCCACATTGTGGCATAATTTATTGATATTAATGAGTTTGCTTTAATAAGCTCCTCAATAATTTTTGCCACTAAAGCAATGAATTAAGGGGGGACGTCAAAACGGAGCTTTTGATGAACCATTATCTTAATAGAAACTTTAGCACCCTGTAATGCATTGACCGGTCCTTGATAAATTCTACAAGATCTCTAAGGAGGCTTTCGTCGTGCAGAATTTAATTACGCAACAACCCGATAGTATCAATGTCACCTTTCGTAAAGTCAAGTTTGACTTTGACAGCGTGGCCGATCGTTATTGGATGCGCAATAATCCATTTATCACACATTTTTTAAATACATTATCCAGCCTTTTCCCAGACGGCGAAAAATGGTTTATAGACTCTGTCAGGGCCTTTAAGGATGATATCAAAGATGAGAAGTTATTGAAAAGAGTTGATCAATTTATCAAACAGGAAGCCCATCACACCTACCAGCACAAACAATTGAATAGGCTTGCAGAAAAATTCGGCGTTAAAATCTCCCGCTACCAGAATTTCAATAAAATGATATGGGCTTTGGGTGAAAAGACGCTTAACAAGCATCAGCAGCTTTCGATAACCATTACGCTTGAGCATATCACAGCAACGCTTGGGCATCAATTTATGACGAACCCAGCAATCACCCATTGTATGAATAAAGAAATTTCCGAACTGTGGCGCTGGCATAGTATTGAAGAAATAGAACATAAATCAGTAGCATTTGATGTCTACAAAGCCGTCGGCGGCACTTATTTTACCCGAATATGGCTCTACCTGTTTATAAACGTGGAATTCTGGTTACTAGTTTATCTCTTCATTCTGGATATGATGCGGGTAGACCGAAAACTATTCGATATGAAGGCTTATTTGAAGGGTTTCTGGTATCTGTTTAATCCACGGTCCGGTCTTCTATCCCGTTCGGTTCCTGATTTATTTCGCTATCTCAAGGCCGGTTTTCATCCTTGGCAAAGGGATAACTCGTGGCTAATCGAGAAATGGATTGAGGGTCATCAGGACTATTTTATCACACGATCGGCGTAATTTGATATGATAATAGAGGACACAATATTCGTTGTGACATCTAGTTGTCAGAATTAATCTTTGATATCCTGCTAATTTGCTCTCTATTCTTACCTGGTTTCCGCTTAAGAAATTGTATTGACTGACTGATTTGCTAATGTGGTGGCACTGGATTCTAACCCGCTCGAACATTATGACACAATAACGCGATATGGGAATGATACATGGCACTACCGCAGTTTATCCATTGATAGTCAGGCAAGGTTTTGGTCATATTGTAAATATTGCTTTTCTGGCAGGATTGATAGGTTGTCCTATGAATATGTGGATGGCGGCAAAAAGATTATGGCGCCCGTCTGCATCGACACTCTCGTCAAGCGGATCATACTTGCCGGTGAAAGCAAAAATGCACCGGGCCAGATTTACATTAGCGCAGTTTTCTTCGATGGATATACTGCTGGAGATGTAATCATGAAATCAGAAACATGGCTTGTTCAAGCAAATATTCATACTCCACAGGTGATAGCCTGCGGTATTGCGGATCAATTGCTGAAAAATATTGTCGTGTCTGTGGTCTTTTTTTACAGAACATGTACTCCTCATGAGGTCTTACGAGATGCACTCAAGACAGTCCTGAATGATTTTCAAATTTTTGCCGGAACCTTGACAGTAGACAATGGGAAACTGTTTATAGATTGTAATAATACCGGCGTACTCTTCTCAATAAACACAGATAATCGGACCTTGGAACAAGTGCTCCATGACCTGCCGCGCATCAAGAGCAAGGAACTTGTCGATATGATCAACCCGAAAAAGGCGATTATTCATCACTGCCCGGTTATGACAATCAAACTGACCTATCTTGCGTGCGGGGGAATGCTTTTGGGGGTGTGCTGGCATCATTCGATTGGCGATATGCAAACCTTTATGTGCTTGATGCAAGCCTGGTCACAGACAGTCAATAAGGATGAGCCGACGTTGCCGCTCATTGTGAGTGACAGAGATGCCTATCTCCAAAGGAACTTAAAGGATAACAAAAATACAACCCCTGGTGTCAGGTATCTCAACACACGAGAGTTATTACTATTGTTGTTTTATCTGCTCGTATGTGGTCGAAATAAAAGTGAATTACGATTCTATTTTTCTCGGAATGAACTAAGAAATATGAAGCAAGAATTTTCAGCCAAAACGCAGCAGAAGCTTTCGAAAAATGATGTATTATGTGCACACGTATTCAGTATGATTTCAGCAGTAGATGCTTATCAGAAACCCCGTATGCTCTCAATCGCCGTAAATTTTCGATACAAAGCACAATTACCATCCAATCTGTTGGGAAATTTTGTCTCTTCTATGAATATACTGACCAATCCGACAGTCGATCCAGTCCAATGCGCTAATGAGCTACGAACTTCCATTGACAATTTCCAACGTCTACATCTGGATTTCTTTTCAACACGAGCCTATATTCAGCAAAACGGTGGTTTGCCAAAGATTGAGCGATTTCTTGCTAAGTTTATTGACCCCGTCAACAGGACATTGCTCATAGCTAATTGGTGTAATTTTGGGGTCTACGATGTTATCTTCGGGGAGGCAAAGCCATGCTATTTCGCCCCGGTCATTGATTCTCCAATTCCCTGGTTATCCATCATTAGCGAAGGGTTCTCAAATAACGGTCTAGTGTATACGGTTCCTTTGCCGAATCCATTAGCAAAGAAACTCATGCAGGAAGAGAATCTGAAAAAAATGCATCAATATCGTGATCAAAACGAGGTTTTGCCAGAATGGGTAGAAAAGTTGGGGTGGGTTTTATAGGGAAGGTCTGGTTGACAGCGTTGACTGTTTCATGGAGAGTAGGGTCAATATTGATATAATATATATAACCTAAGTTTGTTTGTAAATAAATATATGATAATAAAACATGGGAAGAACAGATAATGGCAATTGTTGATGTCCTACAATTAATTTCTCAGAGAAGGCCGAGGCACCAACAAGATTATCTAAAATGATACCCATCCCTTTGATAACTGCTATGATTAGCGACCTATCAATTGGCAAGAATCCGTGAGATTTTCAAATCATATCCCAATCGACAGGGGAGAATCCGGCAACATGGATTCGCCTTTTTTTAATTTCAATCCTCCACTTTTCATAATTTCAATTTGACACCCGGTTTTGTGATACGATATGGTCAATGTATCCAAACCGTATCTGCAATAATTGAATGAAAACTGATAGTTGGGCTTCTGGCAAGGTATCCCCCGATATTTCGAGCCATTAAAATCGGGGAATTACATCTATGTATCTTAATTTTTAC
>JARRRJ010000354.1:0-3456 GCA_037380865.1 Sedimentisphaerales bacterium | reverse complement strand
TTTTAAGCATGCCGGGATCATTGTCTTTTAGGGAATCAGTCAGTTGTGATGACACTTTTTTGAGCTGCTGAACCCTGTTTTCACCGAGTTCGGTGATACCCAGACGGATCACTTCCATGACATCCTCAAATGAAGCTGATTTAGTAACGACGATAAGCTTCACTTCGCGCCTGTCCCTGCCTCTACGCTCGCAGGCGGACTTGATATTTTCTTCCACGCGTTTTATTTTCTCGGAAATTTTGACCATAATAAACCAGCTTCTTTCGTCGTTCGATTTCGTGATTCGCAGCAAGCCGCAGTCGTCTTACGAGCTTCCATCAAAATATAATTCAAAATAGCAATGTTTCCCGGTTCTTGCCAGTATAAAATCCTGTAGCCACAATTTATAATATCGGGCTCAAATTTTATTTGGAAAATCAGTGTAAAAATGAGATTTTTTAGCTTGCTTTTTTCGCGGGAAAGATATATAATTAGCTTTATTGAGTAAGGTGTAATTAATCAGGGGGTAGTTTTGGTGCCCTTTTATTTTGGTCTTGACAGAAAGTATTTTTAGCTTTATTCTCGTAGTGTTTTTGTTACTCTGCGATTCATCCTTCGTAGTAGGCTACTACGGAGAACGGAAGCACGATGAGAGATGAATCGCTGAGCCTCGTGCTTCGTAGCGAACTACTTCGCAGAGCAGCAAGCACTAGCAGAGTTCTTGATTGTAGTTCTTTAAAAAATGACGGAAATAACGCTGCGTTTGTTCTCTGCAGAGCCTTATGACATCCGATTGGGCCAGCGAAAGACGAAATAGCGGCTTAAAAACCTCGGCGAGGCAGAGTGGTCCACCGGTCTCCCCCCCAGCCGGAGCCACCACCTCGCCTTTTTTCTGCGCATTTTGTCTTTCCTCTTAAGGCTTCACACGATATCACATGCAATTATTGTTTCGCAAAGCGGCTCGCCAAATTATGATTTGCTGGCTTCTAACGTGCCGCCGTAGGCCCCCATATTTATATAACCGCCATTGGAGGATGGTTCGTATCAGATTTGAAATGTTTTCTTGCTTGCACATAACCTGATACCTCACTTTTTTGAATCAGCTCTTTTTAAGGTGACATTCCTGATTGAAAGAAACTTTCCGGAAACTCTCGCAGGAAAAAAAGAACTACCTCAAGTTTCTTTCGAATATAAAACGCAGCATTCTTTTTTCAAGCTATATAAATCTACAAGACACATCCGAAAGATTTTTGTCAAGGGTAATTGACTCTCTCTTGTAAGATATTGCCGCGCCAGCACTTATGATTGAGAGGTTTTTCGAAAATTCTATTTGCAGAAGGATTTGACATATGGAAATGTCAGTGGATGAATTTTCGAGTAATCTACTTGTTATAATTGCGTAAATCCCCTATTTGCCCGCTCAGCAAATGGAAGTAAACTTCCGGCCTGATAACCTCGTGTTTCAGGGCAAGAATGATGTACACACGTTCCATTTGAAATGATCGAATATGTCAATTTTTTTGATGAAAGGAAGCAATATTATGAGAACCACTCGAACAACTGAAACACGCTCCGATTCGGCGCGCCATCGTAGAAACGCTTCAACGAATCATACTTTTAAAATTGGCCTTTTTGCCATCGGTTTGCTGATAGTGTCGGTTGGAGTTGTATTGGCTCAGACGAAGAACTCGCCTGATGTTCTTCAGGAAATCAGTACAGCTATCGCGAAGGTGGCGGGCGAAACGAGTCCGGCGGTCGTCGGTATCTGGGTGGACATCAATCCGGGCTCTGAAGAAACATCGATGAACAGGTCTCTCAACCAAAGGCTTAGTGAGCAGCAAAGAAGAGATTTCGTTTCCCTGGTTAACGAAAGCGGCTCTTCAGGCAGCTCGCAACCTCAGGGTCCCCCACAAAGCGTGCTTCCTCAATTGCAAGGTCACGAGCAGGCACTCGGCTCAGGCTTCATCGTTTCGTCTGACGGATATATTGTCACGAACAATCACGTAGTGGGAAATGCAGACCTTGTTCTGGTCATGGTGGGAAGCGCCGAGCCTGTCCAGGCTCAGGTAGTAGGCACGGATCCGCCGACTGATTTGGCCGTGATTAAGATTTCCGGGCGTAATGATCTGCCGTTTCTGAAGTTTGGTGATTCGAGCAAGCTGGAAGTTGGCGACTGGGTTCTTGCAATAGGCCAGCCGTTCGGATTGAGTCACACTGTCACTTCGGGAATTGTCAGTGCGCTGGGAAGGAGCAATCTCGACCTGTCAACATACGAAGACTTTATTCAGACTGATGCTTCTATCAATCCGGGCAATTCAGGCGGGCCGCTCGTTGACCTGGATGGGGAAGTTATAGGCGTCAATACAGCCATTCTCGGAAGCCAGGGCAATATAGGCATAGGCTTTTCCATACCTGCTAATATTGCTACTTACGTGTACGAAGAAATCCGCAAGAACGGCAGGGTAATTCGCGGCTTTATCGGGGTCAACATTCAGGAATTGACACCTGATTTGATAGCGGCTCTGGATCTGCCGGAGAATACTAAAGGTACGCTCGTATCGCACGTTGACAAAGATTCGCCCGCTGCCGCCGCAGGCCTCGAACCCGGCGACGTCATTGTGAACTTCGACAATAAGCCTGTTGTGAGCCTGGCCGAACTTCAGCTACAGGTCTCTATGCTCGAACCGGGAAGCAAGGTCTCACTGGTTGTGTTGAGGAAAGGCACCAGGCACAATCTTACGATTCAGCTTGGTACGCTTGTTAATAAAAAACCTGTCGCGCCGAGCCCTCGTCCTACACTCGAAGTTGCCGGGATGGCGGTGCAGAATCTTAACCCGGAGCTTATTGCTAAACTTGGTTATGAAGACCAGAAGGGTGTTGTCATAGTCGCAGTTGCGAAGGACTCTATCGCGGGCTTTTCAGGACTCGCTCCCGGTATGTTGATACGGGAGGTTGACAATCAGCAAATTAGCAATATTAAGGAATTTGAAAACGCGCTGAAAGAAGCGTCTCAAAAACCTCCGATTCTTTTCCTGGTTGATAACCAGGGAGCATACAAGTACATCGTACTTGCGGTTCCCGGGCAATAAGGAGATTGAAACATGAAGATGCAGGAGAGATTGCTTATGCGAAGATCTACAAGGGAAACGGGAACCGTCAATAGTCACGTGAATATTACCTGTGGTGGTATTTCGATATTGAGCAGGCTTATAATTTCTATGATTGTTTCGCTGGTCATGATTTCTTCTTATGCAAGTGCTAAAGAAAGCGATTCCGACATAGCGAGAATCACACTCAAGAACGGACTTCAGGTTGTAGTAATTCGAAGCCCCCTGGCGCCGGTTGCAACTACTGTTATGAACTACCTTGTCGGCTCGAACGAGGCTCCGGACCAATTCCCCGGAATGGCTCACGCTCAGGAGCACATGATGTTTCGAGGCAGTCCGGGTCTTACAGCTCAGCAGCTTGCTGACATCA
>JARRRJ010000353.1:0-5097 GCA_037380865.1 Sedimentisphaerales bacterium | reverse complement strand
CCTTCGGCGCAGCAATACGCGACGGGAATTGTACCATTGTTGAAAGACAAAAATCTAAAGTTGATCCTTGAGCCCGGGAGAAGTATCAGTGCAAACGCAGGCATATTGCTCACACGCGTTATTTATATCAAACAGGGTGGAATCAAACAATTTGCGATAGTCGACGCTGGCATGAACGACCTGATACGTCCTTCGCTTTACAACGCGTTCCATTTTATCTGGCCTGCGAAGGTGAGCGAGAAATTTATTCCGTCTCAAAGAGAGAAGGAGTTCAAAATGGATGGAACAGAAGTATTCGACGTGGTAGGACCAATATGTGAAGGCACCGACTTTCTCGCAAAAGACAGGGCGTTACCACCTGTCAAACGCGGCGATTTAGTAGTTGTTTTCACAGCGGGAGCATATGGTTTCACAATGAGCAGCAACTATAACGCACGCTGTCGAGCCGCTGAGGTGCTCGTTGACCATGATAATTTCTCGATAATCAGAAAGCGGGAAACGTACGAAGACCTGGTTGCTCTGGAACGCTGATTCTTTTTATATTTTAAGCAAATCAAGCAATTGTAACGGAGTTTCTATGAGTGCTTTTGCGCCGTTTTCTTTCAACTCTTCAGCTGTGCGAAATCCCCACAATGCTCCGACAGAGTACATCCCGGCTGAGTTGGCGGTCTGCATATCGATACCTGTATCGCCGATATAAATGAAATCAGAGGGTTGTATTTTCATTTGATCTGCTATCCACAAAGCCGATGCCGGATCAGGTTTTGGTGGTAGGTCGTCTTTGAGTCCGCGTATTACTTCGAATTGCCATTTTGAAAGAAGCGTCTTGATTATGATTTGGGTGAATTCATCTGCCTTATTCGAAAGGACAGCCAAAGGCAAGCCAATTCTCTGCAATTTGTCCAGCAAATCAGGTATTCCCGGATAAGGTCTGGTGTTTTCCGCCCAGCGTTTTGCATATTCCATCCTCATCTCCACCAGAAATTCATCCACAAACTGGTCGCTGACTCTGTCTCGGGGCAGAACGCTTCGAATCAACTCCCCAAGACCTTTTCCCACAAAATACCTGTAATCATCAATGCGAAAAGTTTTCATTTCGTGACAACTTAACACAGCATTCATGGAATTCGCCAAATCCTTCAGCGTATCAAGGAGCGTTCCGTCAAGATCGAATATAATAGCTTTGAATTTGATTGTCTTCATAATTTCAAATGAGTATTAAAATTTTCTGTGAGGCCTGAATCAATTTGAATGTGACGAGAATACCTATATGTCCAAAGATTTCTAATCCAGCTTCCTGTCTTTATGTTCATTTCTCTGGCTTTAATGATTGTGTTTCTCTCATAATTAGCAGGTCGTTAGATTAAAAGTTTCTTTCGATGAAGCTTGTATCGATTTCGTTTTTGACGAACAGATTGTGGGAAAGGATTTCGAGACAGGCAGGGATGGTTGTTTTTATAGGCTCGATTACGAATTCACCCAATGCACGCTTCATGGTAGTAATCGCGGCCGCTCTCGTGTTTTGATGGACGATGACTTTTGCAATCATTGAATCGTAGGTCGGTGAGACGACCCAGCCTTGGTGAACATGGGAATCGACACGCACGCCGGGACCGCCGGGGGGGATATAGCGTGTTATTTTTCCGGGACATGGCGCGAAATTATTGTCAGGATCTTCTGCATTGATTCTGCATTCGATCGCTGTGCCGCTATGCTTTATGCTCCTCTGGCTCATCTTGATCGGCGAGCCTGAGGCAATCTTGAGCTGCCACTTGATTAAATCATGACCTGTAACCATCTCTGTCACTGGATGTTCGACCTGGATTCTCGCGTTTGCTTCGATGAAATAAAACTTTTTGTTCTTATCCAGAAGAAATTCGACTGTTGCGGCGTTAACATACTTGGCTTCCTTGATAATTTTGAGTGCCGCTTCGCAAAGCTGCTCCCTCGTATGCTTATCGAGAACGGGACAAGGAGACTCCTCGATCATCTTCTGATGTCGCCTTTGTGTGGAGCAATCTCTCTCGTAAAAATGCACTACATTGCCTTTCTTATCGGCCATCACCTGCACTTCCACGTGTCTTGGTTCGACGATATATTTTTCCAGATACACCTCGCCATTGCCGAAAGCAATTTCAGCTTCAGACCGCGCGGAATTGAAAGCAGATCGCAGAGAGATATCGTTGTGCACAATTCTCATGCCGCGTCCGCCGCCACCCGCTGCCGCTTTTATTATCACCGGGTATCCCATATCGTTGGCAAGCTTCAGCGCCTGCTTATCAGATTCGACTGCTCCGTCGGAACCAGGTACCACAGGCACACCAGCCTGGTGCGCTAGCTTGCGTGCCATTACTTTGTCACCGAGCAATCGCATCGCCTCCACAGGCGGACCGATAAATGCTATACCGCAATCGTGACATATTTGGGCAAACTCGATATTTTCAGCGAGGAAGCCGTAGCCGGGATGGATAGCTTCCACGTCGGTAATTTCCGCCGCGCTGATTATCCTTGGAATATTCAAGTAACTTTTCGAACAGTCGGCGGGACCTATACAAACTGCTTCATCTGCGAGCTGCAAATACGGCGCATCCTTGTCTGCTTCAGAGTAAACTGCTACAGCTTCGACATCAAGCTCAAGGCAGGCTCGGATGATTCGTAAGGCTATTTCACCTCGATTTGCTATAAGAATTCGTGAAAACATATTCCCGCGTCTCGTATGGTTTTCCAGGAACTATCCATTTCGATTAGTCCGGTTTGACTTTAAAGAGTACCTGGCCGTATTCCACAGCCTGGCCGTCGGTTACAAATGCTTCGACAATTGTGCCGCTTGTCTCTGCTTTGATTTCGTTCATGACTTTCATCGCTTCAATAATGCAGACTACCGTCTGCGTTTCGACTGGAGAGCCTATTTCTACAAATGGCTCCGAATCGGGAGTGGGCTTGGCGTAAAACGTACCGACTATGGGAGACGTTATTGCAACCAGATTATCCGCAGGGGCAGGAGTTTGCCCAGAAGCTCCGGGTGGCTGACTCCCTTCGTGCGAGGGCACTAATTCGTGTTTCATCATAGGCATTGAGGTAATTATAGGACTTGCCGGTGGCTGGGGCTGGCTTTTTTTGAGAAAAATCTTGTCATCGCCGTGCTTTATCTCAAGCTCCTCGAGACCGTTCTGCTTCATTATGTCAATCAGTTCTTTAATTTTTTTCAAGTCGATGTCTTTTTCCGCCATCGCCACATTCCTTTTCAATAGGTTCGTATCGCGCACCACTAAGTAACGTCTTTACCAAAATCCTTGATAGATAGATCCTTAGAAATAATGGGCATTGATTTTAACAGCATAGAGAGAAGTGAAAAACATAATAATTGAGAACCTGAAATAAGCGACAGTGTCGAGAATTTGAGGTGTATAATTTAAGGGGAGACAGAATTTCAGAGCTTTCTTGTATTTTATGGTAGTTGTTCGTTTTATGTTTATTGGAGGATTTCGAGGCCTAATATTGTTACGTCGTCAATTTCAGCCTGACTGAATTCTTTTTCCTGTATGAATGTGCTGAATCCGTCCAGCATTTCGAGGATCGGGACGTGTTTGATACTGTGAAAATGCTTTGTGAAACAAAATCCCGCCTGGTCGTTAAAACTTCCTATACAGGATTCCGCGCCGTCTGAATAAATCAGGATTTTATCTCCCGGCTGCAATTGAATAGTTCGCTGGTGATATTCCGCCTGTTCGAAAACACCCATAAGCGAGCCTCGCACTTCAAGCTGCTCGGGCTCTTTTCCGGGTCTTACCAGGACAGGATATGGATGTCCAGCGAGCATATGTCAGCTCGAGCGTTTTCGTATCGAGCAGGCAATAGCAGCAGGTTGCAAACTGGTAGCCTGAGAGCTTCTGGGCTGCCATTTTCATGTTGAGTTTTTTCACTACTTCTGCAGGCGAGAATATGCGATAGCTGTTCCCTTTAGTCTCCCTCATTACCAGTGCCTGCTTTAAGAAGATCGTCAAGAGAGCGGCAGGCATTCCATGTCCTACTACGTCCGCTATGTAGAACCCTATGTGATTCTCGTCTATGCGTACAATATCTGCAGTCTGTCGTCACTTGGAAGCACGGCTGGGAGGAAATCCTGCTGAACCAGACCGGCCAAACGAAGCTGCTCGGCGAGATTATCCACAAGGTTTTTCGTTGTCGCCAGCTGCTCGGCGAGCTTGTTCTTATAAATCGTATGGACCTGTTTCGGGGGAGCGGCAGGCTTGAGAGCGATCCCGGAGTTCTTCTTTCTTAATGCAAGTTTTTCGTTAATCCTCGCGCATTAGTCGTCTATCGAAACTTAACCGGTATCTCGGTATTACGAGTAACTGTTCTTTATTGGCGAGAGAGAGAAACTTCTGATAGTCTCGCTCGGCTGCTCAGTCAGCAGAATCACGCCTATATGTTTTATTTCGAGAGATTCTATAATCCGAACGAGTTTTTCTGTAAGGTCGTTTTCCTGAGTATCTATGACTACTGTGCCGATCGATTCAAGACAGCCGCGAACCTCGGAGAATCTGTCTATGGAAAGGAGGCGATGCGTCAGTTTTTTGTGTTTGAAAAGCCGCTTTATCTCATGCGGTATCCTGTCCCTGCTTGTAAGATACAAGACGTCTGTAAAACTGCTTCCCAGGTCAATGGCATTCAGTAAGTCAACTTTTTCCATTTTGTCAATTGTCCCTTTTCATTATAGGGCTTTAGACATATGCTTTTTCTGTGTTTGGGCCAAATATGGGACCATGGCGCAAACAACCTTGTGCAAAGGCAGCAAATCACTATCTATAAGCTAAATTTCGGCTTGTTTCGGGGGGTACTTTCTATTTTTCTGAGGTTTTTTGACTATCCCGCGAAGATAGCGGAGCCGATTCGAAGAATAGTCGCTCCTTCCTCAACCGCGATTTCATAATCGGAACTCATACCCATGCTGAGCTCAGTAAACTGGGGACCTACAATTCTCTCACCTCTCATCTCAACGAAAAGCTCCGCCGCTCGGGCAAAACATGCTCGCACAACACTCTTATCTCGGGTTAAAGGTCCCATAGTCATCAGGCCGACCAGGTCCAGGTTCGA
>JARRRJ010000352.1:0-3984 GCA_037380865.1 Sedimentisphaerales bacterium | reverse complement strand
CGGAGACGCTGATTCCATTGTCAAAGACTTACATGACGCGCTGCTTTCAGGATTCATCATCAGCTATTCTCAAGGTTTTTCTCTTCTCAACAGGGCTTCTAAAGTAATGAACTTTAATCTCGACAAAGAAAAAATTGCCGCAATTTGGCGAGGTGGATGCATCATCCGCTCGTCCCTTCTGCATGATATCATGCGAGCTTACCATGATAATCAGGATATTTCAACTCTACTTGAGGACAAGACGCTCAGTGAACAGGTGATAAAACTTCAGCATGGATTACGTTACGTGGTCGATCTGGCAGCGTCGGCAGGAATCCCCGCGCCCGGCATGATGTCAATTCTTTCCTATTATGACAGCCTGCGGAGCTCATGGCTTCCGGCCAACCTTATTCAGGCCCAGCGTGACTATTTTGGCTCGCATCAATACCAGAGAATCGATGAAAAAGGCTCATTTCACACTGAATGGAGTAGGTAAAAGTAGGTGTAATTATGAGTAAAATGCCTATTTAACAAGTGAGCTTTAGATTATGGCAGATGTAGTTGCACATCCACACGTAGATGAAGAAAGAGTTTCAGCAGAAGTAATCTTAGGAGGCGCTCTGGCAGAGACAATAACCGGAGCGGGAGTCGTCGTGGTTTCGATCATTGGACTTGCAGGATTTCTGCCGACACTGATGATGTCAATTGCCGCTATTGGTCTGGGAATGTCATTCCTTTTCGAGGGAGGAGCGGTAGTTACAAGATTGTCAAATTTACTCTCAGAAGTTACCGAAGGCAGGTTTGATATTGCTGAGCTTGGAGGCGGACTTACCGTTGAGTTTATAGCTGGCTTTGGAGGCATCGCACTTGGCGTTCTATCGTTGGTCGGTATTTATCCAATGGTTTTGACGCCAATAGCTGCCATCGCTTTTGGCGGTGCGCTAGTAATAGGTTCAGGTGTCAAAGCAAGGCTTAACCACCTTATGATTAGCAACCATACTGAGAGTAGTCTGGTACGTACAATAGCACGCGAGACAGTTCTTGCTATTAGTGGCGTAGAGTTACTTGTAGGTATGGGCGCGATTGCTTTGGGAATATTGGGAGTAATCGGAATTCTTCCTGTAGAGCTTAGTCTTGTAGCTATTCTTTCAGTAGGCGGCATGATACTGCTTGTTGGAACTGCACTGGGCGGAAGAATGCTCAGCTTATTCAGAAGATAAAATCTCTTTCTCGTGCAGTTCACGTGACAAAAAAACTTAATGTCATTGCGAGAACTAAAACAACGAAGCAATCTCAAAGAAATTCAGATTGCTTCGCTTTCCTCGCAATGACAAAATTATGAAGGTTATTTTTAAGCCTTCATATTTTATATTATTTACCCATAGTAAGAGTTTAATCTCCCTCGAAATTCAAGTAAAGATCGGCGGAGGGAATTTCTGTTGATGTGAAAAAAAGTGCTTAAATCAGGAGCAAAATGTGAAACCATATAAACAGCCCGAACCAACTGTGCTGGTCATATTTGGCGGCGGCGGCGACTTGACATGGCGAAAACTAATGCCCGCGATGTATACTCTGCACCTGGATCAATGGCTCGGTGAAAAATTCGAGATCGTGAGTGTAGATGCGAAGAAAATGAGCATTAAAGAATATTCCGACCACCTGCGAGAAGGAGTCGACAACTTCGGTCGATACGGAAAGACGGAAAAGAAGGCATGGGAGAGATTTGCTTCCAGAATTCAATATAAAAGTGCTGACTTCAACGATAAAGCCGCTTTCAAAGATTTGTCCGAAAAACTGTCACAATACGACGAACAGTGGAAGACAACAGCTAATAAGATATTCTACCTGGCTATTCCCCCAGCTTTGGTTAGGACAGTAGCTCAGCAGTTGGAAAAAGCAAAACTGTCAGAAGATCGTCAGCATAACAGAATTGTTATCGAAAAACCTTTCGGATTCAGTTACGAGTCTGCAAAGAAATTGAACGACAAACTTAAATCCATTTTCAACGAAGAGCAGCTTTATCGAATTGATCATTTTCTCGGCAAGGAAACGGTTCAGAATATTCTGGCGTTTCGCTTTGCCAACTCTGTTTTCGAGCCTCTCTGGAACAGGCGTTATATCGATCACGTCCAAATAACTGTAGCAGAAGATTTGGGAATTGAGCACCGGGGAGCTTATTATGAGAAGGCCGGTGCCCTGCGTGACATGGTGCAGAATCACCTGCTTCAGTTGATGTGCCTTACAGCTATGGAGCCTCCGGTATCATACCATGCAGATGAGATACGAAACAAAAAGGTCGATGTCTTGCGGGCTATTCGCAGCATCCCGGAGGAGCAAGTGTCACAATTCGCAGTGCGAGGTCAATATGGCAGAGGATGGATTTCAGGCGAGCATGTTAAGTCATATCGCGAAGAAGAAAGTGTCGATCCCAATTCCTTAACGGAGACATTCACCGCGATCAAGTTCTTTGTAGATAACTGGAGATGGCAGGATGTTCCTTTCTACCTGCGCACAGGTAAACGCCTGCATTCACGCATTTCGGACATAGTTGTCCAGTTTCGTTCTGTTCCGCACCAGTCATTTCCGTCAAGAGTGGTGACCCAGCCGCAGCCAAACAGGCTTACTATACACATTCAGCCGGAAGAAGGGATAAGTGTTCGCTTTCAGGCGAAGAAACCTGGTGAGATGATGGAGCTCAGTCCGGTTGACATGCGTTTCCTTTACGAGGAGACGTTTCACCGCAAGCCGCCGGAAGCGTATGAGACTTTGCTGCTCGACGTTATGCTCGGTGACAGCACTCAGTTTATGCGAGCCGATCAGCTTGAACTGGCATGGCAGGTAATTACTCCAATCATTAACGTTTGGGAATCAGTCGAGCCGACCGACTTCCCAAACTATGATGCGGGTTCAATGGGGCCCGAATCAGCAGAGGTTGTCATCGCGCAGGATGGGCGCGTTTGGCATATTTCCGAGGAAGTAAACGAAGAAACAGCCGAAAAATGACCTATTTAACTAAAGATACAGCCTTAAGTAAAAAGCACAACCACATTGAGTAAATGCCCACTGTCTTTTGGTTTAGTTAACCGCTTAAGATAATTAAAAAAGTTGTGGGACAAGAATTGTCTCCAGCACAGGAGTTACTATGACCTTAAATATTGTGGAATCGGACTACAATACAAGATTGCTGGATAGTGACATTAAATCTGTAAGCAGGCTAATCGATGATAATCTGATAAGCCTGTTTCCTTCCTGTAATAGATTGATAAGATATTTTCGGGCACATCACGGGAAGATGATTCGTCCCAGGCTTCTATTACTTTCGGGAGGTGTCTGCGGAAAAATAAGCAGGGAGCACATTCTTTCAGCCGCTATTTTTCAGATAATACACGACGCGACGTTGCTTCACGACGATGTCATCGACGAGGGATTGCTTAGGAGAAATGTTGCTACCGTTAACAGCAAATGGGGCAATAAAGTTGCGGTTCTTACAGGAGATTTACTCCTGGGTCACGCGACGAAACTCTGCATGACCCTGGACAGACGGAGCAGGTCGATAATAGTGGATACAATCATAAAAACCTGTGAGGGAGAAATATGCCAGGATTTTGATGAGTTATCTGAAAATATATCGGAGCAGGAATATATCAATCTCATCCAGATGAAAAGTGCCGAAATGTTCAGTCAGTGCTGCTATCTCGGTGGTTTCTTATCCGAAGCTGACGAAGAAACGTGTCGGCATTTAGAAAGTTACGGACTGCTTGCAGGAACTGCCTACCAAATATCGGACGATATTGCGGATATCTGTTCTGATGACTTGCACTTGGGAAAAAGCAGCAAACGCGATATGCAAAGCCGAGTGATAACCTTACCTGTCATCCACTATATACAACGCGGTGGAAACTGGCGTGAATTAAGCAAAAAGACGCGTGAAGAAATGGTCGAAGATCTTACGAAGAGCGGGAGCCTTGAGTATTGTCGAAACAAAATCGATGCGTTCTGTGCTGA
>JARRRJ010000351.1:9183-11052 GCA_037380865.1 Sedimentisphaerales bacterium | reverse complement strand
ATATAGTTCGACTTTAAGTTTTCGTCCGAAAACGCCATATTTTTACAGATTCTGCAAAAAAACAGCATTATCAGTATTGAAAATCGAGCTCCGGAAGAAACCTCTTTCTCGCGGTCTGATAAATTTTTGTTTGTATTAGTGCAATTTGTCAGTACACTACATATAGTTATATGTAAAGCGCCGGCGTTCGACCACTCCGACAGAGTCAGCATTTTTATGAGATCTGTTTTTTTCGCCGCGTTTATTTAACAAATCTCTATTTTCAGTCCTGAAAAATATATTGTCTGGGGAAAATGTCTTCTTCACTTCAAGGTTGAATTTTCGTCGTTATCCGGGATTTCCTGACGGAGGGCTTTTCGCGCCAGATTAGCTATAAAAAGCGTAGTGACTATCGTTACCGCCAGGCCAATCCAGAAAAACATCCTTTCCGAAGGCTCCTTTTCTGCTCGTCCTGCCGCAATTTCAGTTAGAGAACGTAATCCCGAGCCAAAATAGGTGTACATGATTGTCGGCGGAATCATACCTACCCAGGAACCTAATGCATATTTCCAGAACTCTATCTTTGTGAGCCCGAAGGCATAATTAAGCATATTGTATGGAAAAGCCGGGCTCAGTCTGGTCAAAAGAATTACCTTGAAAGCATGGAGTTTGACAGCGTGGTCGAAGGCAGAAAACTGCCTGCTCTTGACGATTTTCGCGACGACCCACTTGCGGCCGAAAGTGCGGGCAATCATAAAGGCCGCACATGCTCCGATAGTACTTCCCACGGAAACAGTGATTGTACCGACTACAACCTTGAAAAGGAAGCCTGTCGCCATGGTCAGGAAAGAACCGGGCAAAAAAAGAATGGCTCCTACCGCATAGAGTCCTGCAACTATCACAGGACCCCATATTCCCATTCCCTTCGTCCACTCAAGTATGCTTATAAGCCACTTTTCGAGGGGCAAAAATATGATTGTTGTGATTATTCCCGCCGCAAATAGAATCCAGAAGATTGACTTTAAACCGAGTTTCAACCAGTTCCCCCATCAAGCGATTATTCGACAGTGACGCTTTTCGCCAGATTTCTCGGCTTGTCAACGTCGAGTCCCCGAAGTACGGCGGCATGATATGCCAAAAGCTGTAAAGGAACCACTGCCAGCATAGGCTGTAAAAGCTCGGGAGCATCGGGGATAGTGATAACATGGTCGGCGCATCTTTTGATATCGTTATCACCTTCGGTCGCTACGACTATGATTCTGCCGCCGCGTGCCCTGACTTCCGAGATATTTCCCATGATTTTGTCATATTGCAGTCCTGAAGTAGCGATAAAAACCGCCGGCATGCCATCGGCAATCAATGCAATCGGGCCGTGTTTCATTTCTGCCGCTGGGAGACCTTCAGCATGGATATAGCTTATTTCCTTGAGTTTCAAAGCGCCTTCAAGCGCAACAGGATAATTGACTCCCCTGCCCAGAAAGAGCCAGTTATTCTTTTCGACATTTGCTTTGGCGATTTCTTTGATATGGTCGGACTGCTCCAGCACCTGCTTAATTTTTTCGGGTATTTGCGAAAGTTCGCTCAGAAACCTGTCCGTTTCATCAGTACTGATATGCCTTCTTCGACCCAATTCGATTGCCAGCATTGATAAGACTGCCACCTGTGCTGTAAAGGCTTTTGTACTTGCAACGCCTATTTCCGGACCCACGTGGAGATATATGCCCGCGTCTGTAGCCCTTGCGATTGTCGAGCCTACGACATTGACTATGCCAAGCACAGTGGCGCCGCGTTCCTTGGCTTCCTCGACGGCCGCGAGAGTGTCGAGAGTTTCGCCCGACTGGCTTATCGAAATAACTACGGTGCCGTCTTCGATAATCGGGTTGCGGTACC
>JARRRJ010000351.1:0-9153 GCA_037380865.1 Sedimentisphaerales bacterium | reverse complement strand
TTCGTGCGAGTTGCTCGAAAAGAAATTCTCCCACGAGTCCGGCGTGGAAAGCTGTGCCGCAGGCCGTCAGGATCAGCCTTTTTGTACGTGTCAGCTCGCGGAGGTACGAGTCTATGCCGCCCAGCCTGATTCTGTGCTCCTGCCTGTCAACTCTGCCTCCCATACAAGTGCTGAGCGATTCAGGCTGCTCGAAAATCTCTTTGAGCATGTGGTGCTGAAAGCCGCCAAGCTCGATTTGTTCCAGGGAGAATTCGATTTGCTCCACATCTTTGGCGACCGCAACGTTATTTATAGTCGTAGTATGAAATCCATCCAGCCCGACGGTAACAATTTCGTTATCCGCCATGTATATTGCCTGCGCAGTATGCTCGATAATAGCGGCCGCATCTGAGGCAAGGATATATTCGTTTTCGCCAACCCCTAATATCAGAGGGCTGCCTTTCCTCGCGCCGATGAGCAGGTTCGGATAGTCCGAGCAAATGATAGCCAGGCCGAAAGTGCCGTGCAGCTCGCGCAAAGCGCGCTGGACGGCCCACTCAAATTTATTTTGGCCGTCGAGATTCTGCTCGCCCTGACCGCTTACGACTTTTGCGTAAAAATACCCTATCAGCTGGGCTATAACCTCTGAATCGGTCTCGGTAATAAACTCAATTCCTTCGTTCTTGAGCCATTTTCTGAGAGTATTGTAATTTTCTATAATGCCATTATGAACGATGGCAATTTTCCCGGTATAATCCAGGTGAGGATGAGCATTTATCGAGTTTGGCTGGCCGTGCGTAGCCCAGCGCGTATGACCTATACCGAAAGTCTCGTCCTCTTGAGGGCTGTCCAGAATCTCTTCCAGAGCACTGATTCTGCCGCTCGTTTTTTTGATTCTTATTCCGTCCGAGCTCAAAAGAGCCAGGCCTGCCGAATCATAGCCGCGATACTCCAGACGCTTGAGGCCCTCAATCAGGATTGGCTGTGCCATTTTCTTACCAAGATAAGCTACTATACCGCACATTTGTTCTCTCTCTTCAAAAAAACCGACTCATACTCCACGTTCTGACTATTTCGGGCGGCCATTGCATCCTCCAATAGTAAATCTAAAGGCGATGTTAGTCAACAAAATTTATCTCTGACCCCGACAGAAACTGAATGTCATGCCGGCTCTGGGAAATGATTGACGCGCACGAGAACTGCTGTGTTGCGCAGCGCATTCAGAGTCTGCACATACACGCTATAACTGAAATTCCCGCAACAGGTGATTTTCTGAGCAACTACACGGAATAAGTTGACGCTGCGGTCTGGCCGCCGTGGCCTGTCCAGTTTGTGTGGAAGAATTCGCCTCTGGGCTTATCGACCCGCTCGTAAGTATGCGCGCCGAAGTAGTCACGCTGCGCCTGGAGCAGGTTTGCAGGAAGACGCTCGCTTCTATAACCGTCATAGAACTCGAGAGCAGAAGTAATCGCGGGCATGGGAATGCCGAGCCTGACTGCGTTTGTTAAAACCCGCCGCCATGAAGTTTGTGCTTTTCTTACTGCTGTTTTGAAGAATTTATCGAGAAGCAGGTTTTCCAGCTTTGGTTTTTTGGTGTAAGCTTCTTTTATCCTGCCAAGAAATGCCGAGCGAATAATACATCCGCCGCGCCACATCAGCGCGATTCCGCCGTAGTTGAGGTTCCATTTATATTCAGCCGCCGCGGCCCGCATAAGCTGATAGCCCTGGGCGTAGCTTATTATCTTCGACGCATAAAGCGCCTGCTGCAAATCGTTGAGAAATTTCTCTCTGTCACCTCTGAATTTCGTCTTTGGGCCTTTTAGTACTTTCGATGCTTTCACGCGTTCTTCCTTCAGAGCCGAGAGACATCGTGCGAAAACAGCTTCGCCTATAAGCGTGAGGGGCTGGCCCTGATTCAGCGCTTCGATTGCAGTCCATTTGCCTGTCCCCTTCTGACCCGCAGTATCGAGAATAATATCGATGACCTCGGTTCCATTTTCGTCTTTGTATGCCAGTATGTCGCGCGTTATCTCGATAAGATATGAATCCAGCTCACCTTTATTCCACTCCGTGAAAACGTCGTGCATTTCCTGATTCGTCATGCCCAGACCATCTTTCATCATCTGGTACGTCTCGCATATCATCTGCATGTCACCATATTCGATACCATTATGCACCATCTTCACGAAATGTCTCGCCCCGTTTTCGCCGACCCAGTCACAGCATGGTTCGCCGTCCTTCGTCTTGGCGCAAATCGACTGGAAAATGGGCTTAACATGTTCCCATGCGGGCGGCGAGCCGCCGGGCATAATGGACGGACCGTGCAGAGCACCTTCCTCTCCGCCTGATACGCCTGTGCCAATATATAGTTTTCCCTTACTTTCGACGTATTCAGTCCTGCGCATCGTATCTGGAAAATGAGAATTGCCTCCGTCTATTATTATGTCACCATCTTCCAGATGAGGCAGCAGCTTGTCGATAAAAGCATCGACAGGTGCTCCGGCTTTCACCATAAGCATGACCTTGCGAGGCGTCTTAAGGTTCGCGACAAACTCCTCGATGGAATGACAACCAATGATGTTCTTACCCTGTGCCCGGCCGTTGATAAAATTGTCCACTTTCGAGACAGTACGATTAAAGCAGGCTACAGTAAAGCCCTTGCTTTCCATATTAAGTATCAGATTCTCCCCCATAACAGCCAATCCAATAAGACCAATATCTGCCTTAGACATATTCAAAACTCCTAATATAAAGTTATATTTCTATAATTTATTTTTTGTTTATATACAGCAAAGTATATGTTGATGTCAACTATCAGTTTT
This sequence comes from Sedimentisphaerales bacterium, assembly GCA_037380865.1. Classification (GTDB taxonomy): domain Bacteria; phylum Planctomycetota; class Phycisphaerae; order Sedimentisphaerales; family Anaerobacaceae; genus JAFGPS01. The sequence continues at coordinate 6,352 of JARRRJ010000351.1, read as the reverse complement.
ATTTATTTGTTTCAGGAATTTGTTTTTGGTGTTTTTGTAATATTGGGCAAAGGCTTCGATAATTGATGCTTTTGCTAAATCCTTTCGCTCCTGTTGATGATGCGTTTCATCGATTTTCAGAAGTTTGTTGGTTATTTTGGTTTGTAACTCTGGTTTTGCGAGAGCTATTGTTCCGGAGGCCTGGGCGACGTAGGCCGCTGTTATGAAACTTTTATCGTCCATTAGGGAATAATATTTGTTGAATATTTTCTCGAATTTATTGTTTTTGTCTGCTTTGGTGAGATTGCCCAGGAGCAGAACCGCGCTTAGCTTGTGGTAGGTATTGTCACTGTCGAGGAATTTAACGAGGTCGTCCCATTTGTCATAAAGCAGCTCAGGTTTCTGCTGAGTCAGGGAAAACAGGATTTTGCTGCTGTTGTATCTTACTGTTTCGTTTTTCGACCAGAGATTATCAACTAAATCGGAACGTAGCTTTTTTTCCTTGATAGCAATTTTAGCTGCGGCTTCCACGTCCAGCTTTTTATCATTCAAGTCGAGGGACATTTTTCCTCCCTCCCTTTTTTATAATCTTATCTTTCTTTTATAGTTGGGATATAGCCGCCGGACAACCTGTGCAATACTTCGCCTGCGTGGTGGACTACTAAAATGCCTTCGTCTTCCCGGTTTTCGTATAATTGGAGTTCGATTTCTTCGGGATTCATGTAGCCCAGGTTGATTTTGTCGCATCTGTCTTTTTCTATTCCTGTTGCAAGAACAACTTCCGCCCGCGGCTTTTCTACGCCATCAATATAAGTGCCTATTCCCTTCACGTGTGTCGAATGCGCGAGGATGCCGCGGGGAACATCAGCGAACTGCTCCATGCGCTTGAGGAAATAGTCGCGCGTGTGGTAACCGATTTTATCCAGCCATTTGCCATGCGAATAGGATACTTCTGTTATATGCGGTGCGTAAATAATCAGGACCCCGCCATCGGCAAGTATCGGCTCGAGTTTGTACATGACTTTCCCGGCGGTCCATATATCATCGTACATTGCGGGAGCTATTCCGAGAATCGTTTTGTAAGGCTTGTCTTTGTAAGTGATGTGAACCTGCGAAGACAATTCTGCAGCTCGTTCCCATGCCTCGATTACATCGCCAATAAAGATTCCCTTCAAATCGTTTTCCAGCGCGACAATCGCGAAGAGTTTGCGGGGTACATTGATTAAAGACGCGGCTTTTTCCACGACTTTCCTGGTTGCAGTCCATTTCGTGCCGTTAATTACAGGATTCGTTATCACAGCACCGAGCCAGTGAAAGAAATGGATTATCTCATCGCCTGCAATTCCCGGAAAAAGGTACTTATGCCCACCGGAAAAACCCACAACCTCGTGGGGAAAAACGGGACCGAGAATGAAAAATTCATCGTAATTGAAAATCAGCCTGTTGACCTTGACGTTGACTTCTTCACGGAACAGGCCTTCACTGATGTTTTCGATTTCATCTGCGCTTATTGTGCCTATGGAAGTGAACGTACCCGGCTTATCCCATTCGTGATTAAAAAATCTTACCGAAGCATATTCATCTTTTCGCTGCTCGGTTGTGATTCCAAGCCTTGTGCAAAACTGCTTTTCGCTCATGGGCTGATGCGTTCCGAGAGCAGCGAGACAATCAAGTGCTTTTGTTTTATCGTGTAGAAACTCGAAGATGATTTTGAAAATGTCACCGATTGGTCCCGATCGCGTGTTGTCTGGAATTATCAGCAGGATGCGCTTGCCTGTATAATCATTCGATGCAAAAAAATCGCGTATCGCTTTGCGAGTTTGTTCAGCATCAATTATTCCCTTTTTACTTTGTCGTTCTATAATCATAGTTTATCACAGCGTAGGCAAGATGCCCATGCCACGTTACTTTATCCACGACGGCTGTTCGGGCAAATACGAGTCGAATTCTGCGATGACTTTTTCTTCATACGCGCCGGCATATTTACCCTTTATAAATCTGTCAAAGGCCTCGTCGTGAAAACGTTTCCATGATTGAATTTCATTGCCCGGATTTATCGGATAAAACAGTGCATGGTTTGCTTTGGCCGCTTTCATGTCACCGGGTGCGTCACCTATCATCAGAACATGGTCTTTTTCATATTTACCTTTCGTCGCGTAGTTAAGATGTTCCTTCTTCGTTCCCATCTCCTGGCCCGCTATTATCGCTGCATACTGGGCAAGGTCATGCGGGCGTTGCGGAAACGCATATCACGTCTGCTGAGGATTGCATTTTTTGCAGTGACTCTCTCACGTACGGAAACGGGGGCATCCCTTTTACTATCTGCTCGACAGCCCAGTTTACTCTCTCGCTCCATTCCAGAACGTACTCCAATTCAGTTTTTGCAGCCTCGTTCGTTGCCTGTTCAATAGCCATCTTCAAGCCGTCATTGCTTAGCAGGCTTTTGGGATCATCAACCCACTCGAAATAGTGCGGAAAATGCGGAACCTTGAAATTCATCGCCTTTGTCAAAGGATGGGTCGGGAGCAGCTCAACTATTATGCGTTTTATAGTCTTATGCCTGTTGGCGCCGCGCGTTTTCGAGAATAAATCAGCAAAGTCCTTGCATTCGCGCGCAGCCTGTGCAACTGGCTGGAGCCCGAAATATGAAATCATCCAGGGACAGAAGCACTCTCGCTGCTTTATGCCCATGGTATCAAATGCACATCCGTCAGAATCTATTCCGACGAAGAAATCATGCTGCGGCTTAAAGTCTTTCAAAGGCTGCGCCGGATCAATTTCTGTCATTTTTTCTCCCGTAGTATCAGTCCTGTGTTATAAAAAAACGTTCCCGTGAGTTAAACTCCGCTAAAAGCGGAGAATCCCCCGTCAATCGGAACGACTACGCCTGTGACAAATTTTGCTGCGTCACTTAACAACCAGATTACGGTCCCGATCAATTCTTCAGGCTCGCCAAACCTGCCCATCGGCGTGTGGTCGATGATTGATTTGCCGCGGGCTGTCAGTTCCCCAGTCTTTTCGTCGGTCAGGAGGAAGCGATTTTGTTCAGTCAGGAAAAATCCCGGAGCAATTGCGTTAACGCGAATTTCTCTGGAATAGTTGTGACAAATATGCACTGCGAGCCATTGTGTGAAATTGCTTACGGCTGCCTTTGCGGCTGAATATGCGGGGATTTTTGTTAGAGGGCGGAATGCGTTCATACTCGATACGTTTAAAATCAGGCCTGTTCCATTTTTCGCCATTGCCTTACCGAAAACCTGAGAAGGCAGCAATGTGCCGATGAAATTCAAATCGAAAACGAACCTTATCGCATCGGAAGGTAAATCAAAAAACGACAAGTCCGGCGATACAGTTGCTTCCTTCTTGTTGCCTCCTGCGCCATTTATCAAAACATCGATTTTTCCAAATTCATAAACGAATTTGTCTCTGGCCGACTCGATGCTTTGCTTATCCAGAACGTTGCACTTCACTGCAATTGCCCGACCACCATCTGCCTTGATTTTTTCAACGACCTTATTCGCCGCTGTTTCCATTATGTCCAGGACTGCGACCTTCACGCCTGCCTGAGCCAGAAAATCAGCCATCGTGCCGCACAAAACGCCGCCGGCGCCGGTGATTACAATTACTTTGTCTTTTATGGAAAACAAGTTATCCATCTTTACCCTTTCTGTCTTTGCATTTCGTCGAGTCTGAACGAAATCCATATACTAAATGCACTTGAGGGTAAATTCAACTTTTAATTGCGTGCAATGCCTATTATATTTAGTAGGGTGGGATTCTATCCCACCATCTATGAATCGGTGGGGCAAAACCCACGTCGCTTGTCATTGAAGAATATGCGTAACGATGCAAAAAACTATGGAACAAAAGAGCCTTTTGGCCGGCTCGATGTTGATGCTCAGCTTCATGAGAAGCTTCTGAGATATTGCCGGCTTGGGATCGGAGATATTTGGGAGGATTCGGAATCAGGCCATCGGATCGGTGTGCTCGATGCGACAAATACGAAGCATTTGGAAAGTATAACTCGCGGCGACAAGCCTTCATTGGTTATTAATGATCCTCCCTACAACGTTCGAGTCGGCAATGCCAACACAAGAAGTCTGTCAAAGCAGAATTTGTCAGATTACATGAATTTTTCAAAATGCTGGGTGAAAAACTGCATTGAAGTTATGAATGATGATGCGCATTTCTATATTTGGCTTGGCGCTGATGTTTGTGACAATTTTCAGCCTTTGCCTGATTTTATGATTATGATGCGCGAGATATCCGGACTTGTACCCCGCAATTTTATTACCTTGCGTAACCAGAGAGGATACGGAACACAAAGGAACTGGATGTGGGTTAGGCAGGAATTGCTTCACTATGTCAAAGGCAATCCTGATTTCACAGTTGTATATACCGATATCCCGAAAATCCTGCGCGGCTACTACAAAGATATAAATGGAAAAAGAACTGAAAATCTTGAGCGAGGCAAATCGGAAAATATTCGTCCGGGAAATGTCTGGGTGGATATTCAGCAAGTGTTCTATCGAATGGAGGAAAATGTCCCTGGATGCTACGCACAAAAGCCTCTCAAGGCAATAGAAAGGCTCGTATCTTCGAGCAGTAAGGAAGGTGACATCGTACTCGATTGCTTCGCGCATTCCGGCACAACACTTATCGCGGGAGAAAAGTTGAAAAGACGCATTCTGACTTTTGATATCGATCCTGTTTTCGCAGAGATAACAATCCGACGACTCGAAAACTATCGAAAAACGGAACGCACCGGCTGGCAATATAATAATCCATTTCCGGAACTAACTTGAACAGGAAACTGCCTTTCCTGATTCAACTTCCGAAAATTTGATTTATAGAAGTTTCTGATTCGAGAGTATGAGTTTCTTTGGATTACTCAAGTAACAGCCATTCGATGCCGTATAGCGTTAATGCAGTAATAATCATGAAGACAACGATTGTGCCGAAGAGGACTATGACTTCTCTCACAAAGGGGAAAAATTTGATGTTTTCTATTTTTGTGGTTTTGTAGACAATTGAAATTGCAACGACAAGCGGTAGAATCCAGAGCATCGATTGCGGATTTACACCAATCGTTTCAGGCTGTGAAAAACTCGCGAGTATGGAAGAAGTCATTAGCAGCATATTATTCTCCGTATCATAATAATACCTAAATCCTTATACCTGAATCCAAAACAAATTCAAAGTACTGAAATTTAAATGTTTTAGACATTTGAGTTTTTCTATTTGATATAGTTTAGAAATTAGAGTTTAGATATTAGTATTTTCTTTCCTGGTTTTAAGCAGATGAGCCCAATACACTGCGTTTACAATACAAAGCAGATTCAGCAGGCCGGTTATGCTTGTATAAATCTGCCCTATTTCAGCGGGCCTGCCGTAAACGTAATATCTACCTGCTTCCGAAAAATATCCGATTATCGCTACGGCAGGTGAATTCATCAGCTGGGCAGCGAACCAGGGTTTCGAGCCGAGAGGGTCGATTACAGCTATCGAGCCTGCGTACACACCTATCCCAAAAGTTATAACTATGGTAAAGAAAATAATCAGAGCGTGCTTCTTTTTGTTTATAGCAAGATGTCCTGCTCCGGGTACAAGCCAGCCAAGCAGTCCGACGATTACCAGAAAAACTATATGTTTATTAGTAGTTTGTGATGACATAATAATAGTTCGTTACACCTTATTCGGTAGCGCAGCTTGTTGTCGGACTTTTTTGACAGTAGGTTATCCGTTTTCTATTCATTCGGCTCGTTAGGTTCGACTTCCGCGCTTTCCTTCGTCTCTTCCGCGAATCTGAAATTCATACGTTCGAATATATTGGCCGGATTGAACTGAGCAAGTGCCAGGCTCTGCGACTCGATATGATCCTCAGTATATGAGCTTATCGCCTTATTCTGTTCGTAATTCTCTTTCCAGAATGGCGTTACAGAAATATTCTTGATGGCATAGTAACTCATATCAGGCTTGAATTCGACGGCCTGCGGCTTGAATTCCGGCGTATTGACGTCATTCGGCTCAGGTGCCAGTGAGAAGAGCAAATCCAAAAATAAAGCTCCTTTTTTCCTTTCCCTGTCAATTGCCCGGGACGCGGGATTGTTTTCGGTAAGCAAAGATAACGTGTACAGGTTTTCACTTGACAATCTGCGCAGAGAAGTCAAATTCTGCAGTTCGAAAAGTGCTTCGTTGGCATCTATCGCTGTGTCCGGATGCGACAAATTAGAATCGTTTACATCGTTCGGTTCTGACTCCGTATACAGCTCATTGAATTTATCGACTGCACTTTCCCATGTCTGTCCTTCCTCTGACGTGAGTTTCATAAACTCTTCTGCCCTGTCTTTGGTAGTGTCCATAGCGAGGAGTC
>JARRRJ010000350.1:0-3528 GCA_037380865.1 Sedimentisphaerales bacterium | reverse complement strand
ATTTTAAGAAACTCGATGAAAGCAAATATCCAAGGACGATTGCTTGCTTTATTTGATTCATACCTCCGTCTTTTTCCCTCTAAAATCCACTTGTCCTAACTCGTAAGCACAGGTCTGTATTATAATATACCTTAAATATATAAGTGACATCGTAATAGAAAGTAATAATGTCGGCCCAAAAGCAAAAAGGTGAAATTTCCAATATTTATTTCCATATTTGGCACTGTCCATGAAAGGGTAGAAGACACATAGCACAGACAAGCAACCCCATAAGCAAAGCCCGAAAATATAGTGAGCCCAAAAATATCCTGGTGGTGAAAAGCTCTTTCCTGCCTTGACGGTACTTCGTGACTTCCGGTGAGATGATATTATTTTATGTATTATCATCAGGCCAACGCAATATATCCCACCTATCGCCCAGCCGGTTAATAAGAACATTCCGGGGCCAATACTATCGTATTCAGAGTCCAGCCCAAGCAGAAGGTAACCATCTACTGTTAACCATCCCCAGAACGTCAAGGCACCTATTGGCACAGAGAGGTAGTAACGAGGCAGCCGACATACAATCCACATGGGTATTGCCAAGGCTGCCAAACAACAAGTACTATCGACTATTATTGCCAAATCCATCGTGGATAATCTTTTATATCAAACAGTCCCATTTACCACTTCGAGATTCTTATGCCGGCTACTAAAAACATGGTTCTCACAACAAATCGCTCTGTGATTATCCTGACTTCCCATCCAACAGATTAAGAAAAAAGTCAAGCCCGGTTCAAGCTAAGCGGCATAAATAATAAGAAACTACACTTTTGAACGCGCCCGGGAGGACTCGAACCTCCAACCTTCGGATTCGAAGTCCGCGACTCTATCCTATTGAGCTACGGGCGCTTAAACCTTCGGTGTTGCTATTATAAAGGCATACGTGCGGTATTGTCGAGTGATTTTTCAAAGTCGCGGTGTTTTAGGAACGGAAATCTACTCGCTCCACCTTTTTATCCTGAATTTTGCACCAGGATCACCCAAGTTAGCATTTTTCAAAGCGGCATCGTAGTGGACATTCGCTGAGCCGCCCTGAAGGAACTGTTTTACCGAGAAAGCTCCATAGAGTTCGACGGAACTCTTTAAATTGAGAGTCGCGTTGGGAGCGTAAATTCCGCCATAAAACGAACCGGCTGTTGCGACGCTGAGTTGAGTACAGCTATCAAGACCAAATACTTTCAACCTCGTCGGGTCCTCTGTGAGATTATTGATAGTGCCTCCGTTCTTGCAATTAATATTTCCCCCGAGAAAAATGGTGAGGGAAGCTTCGGGATTGTCTTTGTTAATCTGTATCTGGGCGGAATTGCCAATATCTATATTGCCGCTGACATATAGAGTGACCGGCCCGTCTATCGTGACTACCTGCCCTCTTGCAAGGCTGATGCCATCGTAGTTCGATGAATACGCTATAGTCATCGAGTCACCGACAACTCTCTGCGCAGGCAGATTCAAAAGCCATTGAGGAACAGATACTGAAGGGAACTCTATGTCATTTGTCAAAGGATATTTGTCGCCTGTAATGGTGGCATCCGGACCGCAAATAACAGCTTCCGGGTCTCCTCCGACGCCAACAGCAACGTCACCGTCAAGGAACGTGCTTTGCGCCAGGATTATCTGCATGGGCAGGATGCTGGCGGTTACCACTTTCAGTTTTTCCTGCGGACTTGCGAAATTATAACCATCGATCACGGAACCCGGTTTCATCACTACGTTCTGCTGCACCGCAATGGCATAATCGAATGGGCCGTGGATTCGCAGGGAAGCGCAGACAGTTTTAGCACTTGGTCCACAGGTTCCCCGGGATTCGACAGAGCAGCCGCTCCGGAAATCACCTGTGATAGTGCAGGTAAAAGCTGCTTCCGAATTCAGGATGGTCTCGTTCAGTGTTCTCGGCAAAAGATATTCGTCCCACGATTGCTCCTGAAGTCTTTGATTCATTTCACATATTGCTTTTGCCATTCCCGAATCTGCGGCACATTGAGCTTTAATCTGCTCTGTGTTACGGATAGCAAAAAGACGCGCGTTGAATCCAATTTCCAACAGAGTTGCTCCCAGTATGAGCAGCACGATTACTGCTATCATCGCCATGGAGAGCACAAAGCCACTTCTTTTTGGCTGCAGATGCTTAGTCATTCTGGATCTTAACCTGATAGTTAATATTAGAAACAGACTTTTCCTGTTTCGTGCCAAATACATCGCGTGTAAAAAATGGACCGAAATTTCGCTTTTTTGAGGATAATCAAATCAGTCCTTATCTGCACGAATCTTGCCATTACCTAATACAGAGTATCGGTCATTAGCACACATGAAATAATTATTTAAGAGTATCTTGACTAAAATTATATATAAAGCGAATTGAATTTTCTTTGAGAGCTGTCGCCTGCTCTCACAGTCCTTTCGTATCGCGCGCGAAATTAGTTTCAGGTTTCGCAGGTTTATTTTTGGCTTCTGCATTTTTTTCCGGGATTAGAGCATTATAGGACTGACTCCATTGCTTGAATGAGGACTTTGCCGCTCAACATGGTTTTGGGTCGATGCACTTTTAGTCTCTCAAGAAGCCAAATGTCTTGCGCCGCCAAGTCATTTCCGTGGTGCTTTCTTATTGACAGTGGGTAATATACGAATTATAATCTCAAAGCTGGAACTTATTTTGAATATTAGAGTACAGAGGAGCTTCTAATGACTAAATCTAACGCTCAGACACATCCTCTGCCATGGTGGGCAGCCGGTATTTTGCTGGGACTTGTGCTGGTTCTGGCTCTCAGTTTGACCCAGTCTCTGGACGTTTCACCTCAGTTTATAACTACTAACACAGGTATTCTCGAATCGACGGCACCTGAGTATATTGAGAGTCATCCCCTGGTACGAAACGAAGATTTTGTAAAATCAGGCGAAGGCTGGTGGCTCGCTATTGGGATACTGATTGGAGCATGTGTCGCGGCGGTTCAGCTTCGAGTCTGGAAGCTGCGAGCGACCTGCGATTTGTGGCAGCAGAATCATAATACACCTATTGTAGTTCGAATGATTGCAGGTTTCGCCGGAGGCTCACTCATGCTCCTCGGCGCGGGAATCGCTTACGGCGGTGTAAGCTCTAATTTCATTAAAGGCCTGTCCGAATTGTCCCTTTCAGCAATACCGTTCACAATAGCAATGCTTTTTTCAGGCATGCTTGTCGCGTATCTAATTTATCCTGCAGCAAGTTCTAAGAACAATCATGGAAGTTAACATGGGTGCTCATATCGTCAGTTTAATAGTGGGCATAATTTTCGGCTCCTGCCTGGTCCTGGCCGGATTGGCGGAACCGGACCGGATCATCGGCGCTCTGCGAATGAAAGATACTCATGTCATACGAACAATTATAGTTTTCCTGCTTGTGGGAATAACGGGAACATGGATAATTCAGGTTCTTGGAACAGTTGAGATGAACAATAATCCCGCGGCCATTGTTAACCTGATAATCGGAGGACTACTCGTCGGCGCAGGTCT
>JARRRJ010000349.1:1948-5477 GCA_037380865.1 Sedimentisphaerales bacterium | reverse complement strand
GCAATTATTCAAAGACTCCTCAATTTATAACCTCGTCATCTCCGACCAGGCGGGTGTTTGCGTGTATGAAATGTGCATCCCTTTGTCTGAGATAGGCATAAGCGGCCAGATCGGCACAAAAGCCGGCCTTTCAATCCAGATTAATGACAATGACTCCGGCGCAAAAGAAGCACAAATCAACTGGGGAAACGGTCTCTATCCCACCTGGTCGCCCGAGAATTTCGGCATAGTAACGTTTGTAGAATAGGCAAAGAACAGACCAAGATGAACTAAAGTTAATTTTTGACTTTAAGCACTTTCAACATGCTTGTGCTTTTTCCTGGCCAAAATCCCGTACCCTATCACAGCCAAGAGAGCAATCGCAGAAATATATTTTACGAAATCGGGAAGCATTTCTCCCTGCATAGACGCGAGGTCTGTGAAGCTTGCTCTCGAAACGAGCAAGTCAAGCACTATACCGGCCAAAAGCGCACATCCTGCAACTGAAGCGAGATATATAATCGCGGTAGCTCTTCCCAGTGACTTCCAGATAGTTATAAAAGACGCTGCGTTAGTCGCCGGGCCTGTCATAAGAAAAACCAGGGCCGCACCCGGCGTCAGGCCTTTCATAATCAGAGCAGCAGCTACTGGAACTGACGCAGTCGCACACACGTAAACCGGTATCCCGAGGAACATCATTATCACCATCGCGAAAATACCTGTGCCCAGGTACTCAGCGAAGAAACCGTCAGGCACAAGCGCTGAAATAAAAGCCGCGACAGCCAGCCCGACCATTATTGGTTTGCCGATATCCCTGGGAAGTGTGCCGAAACCATACTTTAGTCCCCTTCTTATCCTGCCTTTGTTATGGTCAGCGCTGCAGCATTCACCTGTACATTTCTCCGCAGGCAGATTCTCGCTTTCTTTGCCCTTTCCGAACAAATGCACCGCAGTTCCCCCAATCAGACCTGTAGCAAGCGCCGACAAAGGCCTGTAAATCGCGAAAACCGGCCCGAGAAGACTCAAAGTGACAAAGATACTGTCCACTCCCGTCTGCGGCGTAGACAGAAGGAACGCTATCGTAGAGCCTTTGCTCGCTCCGTGCTTATGAAGCGATATCGATACCGGTATCACACCGCAAGAGCACAAAGGCAAGGGGATCCCGAAAACTGTTGCTTTCAGCAAAGGCCAAAATCCCCTGCCGCCAAGGTGCCTCTCGACAACACTTTGCGATATAAGAACTGAAATAGCGCCCGCAACGAAAAAGCCAAATAAAAGGTATGGCGACATTTCTGCAATCGTATTCCAGAACTCGATAACTATCTTTTCCAAAAAAACCATCTATTCACATATCCTGATTAAAAATATTTAAACATATTTTTCAACACTCTCACCATAAATACGTAAACAAAAAGATAATGTTTGCAAGCCCTATAATCAATAAAAAACCCTTATAAACTGCCGGAAACGCTTCTTGACGCTCCTGACACGTAATGTTATCATTTTTGATAATATGGAAAAGAACTATTATTAATAAGGAGAAAAAAGATGAACAAACAGGACATTTTTGAATTTATGAACCAAAACCCGGCCTGCTATTTAGCTACAATAGATGGAGATACGCCGCGTGTTCGCGGGATGTTAATGTACAAGGCAGATGAAAATGGCATAATATTTAATACGGGAGCAAACAAAGATCTTTTCAAGCAGCTCCAGAAAAATCCCAACGTTGAGTTATGTTTCGTCAATAATAAAAATCTTCCGGATTTCATCCAGATTCGCGTCAGCGGAGTTGTCGTTTTCGAAAATGACATGGAAATTAAAGAGCAAATCATAAACGACAGACCGTTCCTGAAACCCATTGTCGAAAAAGTTGGTTACGATGCAATTATTGTTTTCAGAGTACAAAACTTAGTAGCTACGCCCTGGACAATGGCAACAAATATCGAGCCGAAAGAATACATCGAATTGACATAAATCTATCTTACTTTTGATTATTTGAAGGTCATTTTAAATTCAGGCGTAGATTTGTCGGATTCGACTAACATCCGTACAGCTTCAGCGACGAGTTTGTGCACGTCTCTATCGAGGATATTTGGCACGAGACTTCCTTCAGGCGCCAGTTCTGCCAGCTTAATAGCAGCTGCCAAAAACATCTTTTGTGTGATTTGGCTTGCTCGCGCGTCGAGAGCGCCTCTGAACAAACCTGGATATGCAAGGGCATTATTAATTGTTCTTCCATCGGCGACTACAGTCGCTCCGGCAGAGAGAGCTTCTTCGACATCGATTTCCCCGATCGGATTGCTCAAAGGAAATGCTATCGCGTCGGCTGCCATCGACTTAATCATTTCCGCGCTGACTAAATTGGGCTGGGCCACTCCGATGAAGATGTCCTTGTTCTTGAAACCTTCAGCCATGGGACATTTCTGGTTATTAGTGTTCGTAAGCTCAGCCAATTTCAGCTTCCAGGGATTCATTTTTTCGGTTCGCCCCCTGTATAGTGGTCCGAACGAATCATATACGACGATGTCGCCCAAGCCGTATTCTTTGAGTATCATGGCAATGGCCTGTCCTGCCGCACCTGCACCCAGGATAATAGCTGAACATTTCTGCGGTGACTTGCCGACTTTTTGAATGGCGTTGATCAATGCGGCCAGAGTGACTATCGCCGTCCCGTGCTGGTCATCGTGAACCACAGGAATATCGAGCTTATTTGAGAGTTTGTCCTCAATTTCAAAACATGAAGGAGCAGAGATGTCCTCAAGCTGAATTGCGCCGAACCCGGAGGCGATATTAACGACTGTATCGACGACTTTATCGACATCTTTCGAATCGACAAGGATTGGAAATGCGCTGATATTTGCGAACTCCGCGAAGATAGCCGCTTTTCCTTCCATGACAGGCAGAGACGCGAGCGTCCCGATGTTGCCCAGTCCGAGTACAGCCGTACCGTTCGTTACTATCGCGACGCGATCGCATAAGCCTGTAACATTCCATGCGGAATCGGGCGCATCGATGATTTTCTTACATACTGTCGCTACTCCCGGCGTATAAAGCATACGAAAATCGGTCAAATCATTGATAGGAGTCTTGCTGACCAGTTCAATCGTTCCCCTGCGATGGATTTCCAGGACATCATCCTTTATGTCGATTACCTTTATCCCTTCGAGCAGATGCGCAGTATCGAGAATTTGCTGGAGATGTTCCCTGTCCCGACAGAAAACCGTAATATCCCTGAGTTTGTACTGGCTGTCGAGCCCGACAACGTTAATTGTGCCGAGCTGCGCGCCGGCCTGACCTATCGTGGTAATCAGTTTGCCGAGCATTCCCGGCTTGTCTAGAACTTGGCATCTTAAAGTGAAAATCATGGACGCGTGATAACGCTCCTGCCAGCTTATGTTTCTTGAATTCAACATAATAAATATCCCCCGAATGCTTAAATCATATGATATACGGCAATCAATTCGCGCCGCTCGTCAGAAAAGTTCGATCCGCCTGACATGTCTGACTTGTACGACCGCAACCAGCGCAAACTAACACCAATTTACGT
>JARRRJ010000349.1:0-1899 GCA_037380865.1 Sedimentisphaerales bacterium | reverse complement strand
AATGCCAAGCTTGTAACGTTCAGCACGCGAATAATCGTAATAGCTCACAAGCGCAGGATGCGTGATGAGCGTCTCGACTCCGCCAAGACTCGGACCGATGTAACATAGTTGCAAGCGGTCGAGAAAATGTTTGGCATCACTGAGAGTGCCCTTTATGTCGAATGTCACCACTCCGCCACCTCCTGTCATTTGCTCATTGGCAACCTCGTAATGAGGGTGACTTTTCAGGAACGGATAATAAACTTTCTTTATGCGTGGATGGTCCTCGAGAAATTCCGCTACCCGCAATGCGGTTTCATTCTGTTTTTTCACACGAAGAGGAAAAGTCTTGAGTCCGCGAAGGAGCAGGTAACAACAATGGGGATCAATAAGACCTCCCATGGATTTATGAAGGTTTCTTATTTTTTCCACCAATTCGGTGTTACCAAGCACTGCGCCTGCAAGAATATCATTATGTCCCGCGAGGTATTTGGTGCAGCTCTGTAAAACAAGATCAATTCCAAATTCAAGTGGTCTCTGATTGAGCGGCGTAGCAAACGTGCTGTCAATCAGCGTCAGAACGTTGTGCTTTTTCGCTATTTTTTTGAGTTTTACAAGATCAAAAATATTCAGGTAAGGATTCGTCGGTGATTCGGAAAAAACGAGCCTGGTATTTTTCTTAATTGCCTTATCAAGAACGTTATAGTCACCGAAGGGAACAATCGTGCATCCAACACCAAACTGCTTGAGATAAGAGCGGCAGAACTCAAGTGTTTTTTTATAGCTGTCATCCGTTATGACAATATGGTCGCCGGATTGTACAAGGGTAAGAATAGTCGTCGTTATGGCGCTCATACCGGAAGTGAAGACGACACAATCTTCGGCATTCTCAAGGTTTGCAAGCCTTTTTTCAGCTATCTTTGCAGTAGGATTTCCATAGCGGCCGTATTCGAAATGCTCTTTACCCTTCTTCGTGTAATCCTCGATATGTTTGGAGTCCTTGAATGTGAAAGTCGAAGTCTGAATAATAGGCGTGGTTATCGAATCACAATACCTTCTCCTCGGCTCGCCTGCATGGACGCTCCTGGTAAAAATAGACTGTTGTTTATCAGCTTTTCCCCCTTTTCCTGATTTCTTTGCCATCTTTTATTCCTTACCAAATTTACAAACGATTCTGCTTCAATTCTGCACAATCTCTGTTTTGCTTACATTACCTTGGATGTCAATTGTAACATCTTCGAAGCTCATTGCAATTTTGTTTTTTTCGATGGCTTTTCGCACGATATGAGTAAGGCCGCTGCAGCACGGAACCTCCATGTGAATTACAGTCAGGCTTTTAATATTATTCTTCAGAATTTGGGCCATTTTATCGATATAAAATGCGCTGTCATCCAGCTTGGGGCAGCCAACGACAACGCTGCGTCCTTTAAGAAATCTCTCGTGAAAATCACCCATCGCAAAAGGCACACAATCTGCGACAAAAAGCAGGTCGGCGTTGTCAAAATATGCCGCCTGAGTTGATACGAGCTTCAATTGAACCGGCCAGTGACTAAGCTGTGAAGCCGAACCAGTCCCACTTGACTCCGATGATTTGTCTGGGTCGGATTCCTGCCTTAATTCTCGAGCCATTATTCCCGGACAAACGAACTCTATCGATGTGTTTGCATTCTTCTCTTTTTCGAGGTGTTCTTTTGTTGCCTGCTCGTCGAACTGAGGAGCTTCCCTCTGCTCGATTGTTATAGCATCCTGCGGGCAATGCCCGATACACGCTCCGAGACCATCACAATACACTTCGCTGATTAATTTTGCCTTGCCGTTAATCAATTTGATTGCACCCTCGGCGCAGGCTGTGATACATTGGCCGCAGCCGTTACATTTTTCTTCGTCTATTTTTACAATGTTTCGTTTAACCATCAGGAA
>JARRRJ010000348.1:0-3530 GCA_037380865.1 Sedimentisphaerales bacterium | reverse complement strand
ATTCTGTGCACATTAAAACGACCGGGAAAGATGCCTGCTTGAACGTTTGTATCAGGACGAGTGATTCGAAGAACTCGTCCATTGTACCGTAGCCTCCCGGGAAGACTATGAAGCCGTGTGCGTATTTGAGGAACATTACCTTGCGCACGAAGAAATACCTGAACATGAGTGACACGTTCTGGTAATCGTTCGGGATTTGCTCCATCGGAAGCTCGATATTCAGACCTATGCTCTGGCCTCCGGCTTCAGCGGCTCCCTTGTTGGCCGCTTCCATGATTCCGCCTCCTCCGCCGGTTATGACCGCAAAGCCTTGCTTGGCAAGTTCTGTCGCAGTTAGTTGAGCGAGCTTGTAATAATTCTCATCAGGCGTTGTACGCGCCGAGCCGAAGATCGAGACAGCAGCTCCAACGGAAGCAAGCTCCTCGAAACCTTCTGTAAATTCCGCCATTATTCTGAATATTCGCCATAAGTCCTTTACGGGACTGTCAGTAATGTCCATCATTAAAATAAATCCTTATATTAGTTAGTCTTAATTTTCTCTTCCTCTTCCTATTACTATTCCATTTTCCTTTTTACCAGAGCTCCGGCTTGTTCGCAGCAGGGCAATATTTCGCGATTTTGCATTCCGGGCATTTTGGCTTGCGCGCGATACAAATGTTTCTGCCGTGCATAATTATCAAATGACTGAACAGCGTCCAGTCTTTCTCAGGTACTATTTCGTCTAAATCGAACTCCAGCTTTACCGCGTCACTGTTATCGGACAACTCCAGGCGTCTGCTTAGGCGTATAACATGCGTATCACACGTTATCCCGGGAATCCCGAACGCGTCGCCCAGAACAACGTTGGCCGTCTTCCGACCAACCCCCGGAAGTGTCACAAGCTCTTCCATCGAGCTGGGGACTTTTCCGCCAAAATCCTGGTCAATCTTGACGCAGGCCTGTTTAATATTTTTTGCTTTATTCCGATAAAAGCCTGTGCTTTTTATATCATTCTCAATCTGGCTTATATCAGTTTTCGCCCAGTCAAGCGGAGATTTATATTTTTTGAACAAGTCCTTTGTAACTATATTGACGCGAGCGTCAGTACATTGTGCCGAAAGAATGGTAGCAATCAACAACTCCAGCGGATTCTTGAAATTCAGTGCAATCTTAGCCTCGGGATACTGCTTTTTAAGAATAGGGATGATTTTTTTCACCCGCGCCGCGGCGTCTTTTTTATCAACCTTTATGGCCTTCTTTTTCATCGAGTACTACCTTTATAAATAGTGAAGAAAACACCTTTTTGTTCACGAAAGTCTAAAGCAATTCCACAAATCGAGCAACGAAAAACTCCGAATAATTAATAGACACAGAGGTTACAGAGATTATAAGTAGGATGCGATGAATCGCACCCTACTTTTCAGGTACTTTCAACTGCTCCAGTTGTTGTTTTAACTTGTCTGCGAAGAGGATTCCGGGGTATTTGAATGGTGTATTTGAGCCGGGAACCAAGAGGATTGTTACCGGGACGCCGGGTTCGTTGTAGATTTTCTGGAGAGCAACTGTTGCAGGGACGTGTTTCTCTGTGGTGTCGGCTTTTATTGCGAGTACGTTTTTTTCCTTTATCAGGTCCGCGATGTCTTTGCGCGAGTAAACTGTTCTTTCGGCAACCTGGCAGCTGAAACACCAGTCGGCTGTAAAATCAATCAGGACGGGTCTGTTGTTGTCAACGGCCTTTTGTATCGCGGCTTCGTCGTAGCTTTGCCAATTAATAAACTCGGCGCTGCTCGGGGACAGGAATGTCCATCCTGCGACTGCGCCAAGAGCGAGTGCGGTGAATCGCACGAGCCATCTTTTGAACGGCTTTGTGTTGTAAGTGATCCACGTTCCCCACATCCATGCACAGAATGCGAGAACGACTGCGAAATATAATACGCCGCTCGTGCGCGCCTCGGGAAGAGCGATAATCAGCTTGACCGCGATGATAAGCAGGATGAAGCCTACGCCCTGTTTGAAAAGCTCCATCCATCGTCCGGGTTTGGGAAGGCGATTGAGCAATCCGGGAATCGAAGTCAGGACAAGATAAGGCAACGCCATTCCGACTCCGATGGACATTATCCCGATAGTTGACATTTTCGGAGGCTGTGACTGCGCCCATGCGAAAGCGGCCGCGAGGATTCCGAAGCTGCATGGCGTACTCAAAACTGCGGCCAGAAGTCCCATACCTATTGCTGAAAAATATCCTTTGCCGGAGCTTTGCCTGCTCGATATCACAGATGGTACTGTAATGTTGAAAACTCCGAACATGAACATCGAAAGCAGGACGAGCAGGAGTGCCATGACAGAAACGAATATCGGATTGCGGAACTGGTCGCCCCACTGGAGTGCGGTCCCATAGATAAGATGCAGTGCGACGCTTGCTCCTGCGAGAATTGCGAAGAAGAGCAATATGCCAAGACTGAACGAAAGTCCGAGAGCGATTGAAACGCCTTTGCTTTTCTTTGACTGGCTCACAATTCGCATGACAATGAGCGGCAGAACAGGCCAGACGCAGGGCATTACATTAAGAGCAAGTCCCGCCAAAATGGCAAGTGACAGTGCAATCCAGACAGGCTGAGTCGATCCTGTTGTCTGTAAATCACTCGGCGCTGCTTTTGTGTCAATTACACTCGCAAAACTGATGTTCGTCCAGTTTTGTCTCTGGCTCCAGTCTATATTTGCGTTCAACGATTTCTCGAAGGGCGGCAGGCACAACATGCTCGTGCAAGCCAGGCCCGATATGGTGACATTCACATCGCCTGTTGTCGTTTGCGATGAAGCCGCACTTAGAATCGGTACGAAGACAGTGAAATTACCAACGTAGACTTCGACGTTTTTGCCTTCCGGGTCTAAAAACATTTTCCATTGAGGATAATTCGGCTCGCCGAAAGTGAAGTCACTCGATACTGGTTTCACAGTCAGCTTATACTGAGGCGAGGGTGCGGTCTCGGATTTCGCGTAGAAATGCAGGTCGCTCGTTCCGCTGAAAATTACAGCTATTCCAGGTTGCGAATTCATCCGTGCCGACTCTATACGAGCAGAGGAGAATTGCTCGCCTGTGCTCGCAAGCAGAACGCTGTTGACGTCTTGAACGAGATTCGCTGAATTGGAATCTGTCGCGTCCTGTGCCCATGCACCAAGAGCGGCGCCGAATAAAACAATTATCCAAAACTTTTTGGAGAAAAAAGTGCCTTTGCATTTCATAGCATTATTTTTCAGCATAAATGCTCAGAATCAGGCGAATCAGGCTACTTTGCCGGCTGATGCTGCTCTTCTCCCCTTTCGGGTTCTTTGCGCTTGGCAGGTTTCTTTTCTTCCTGCTCCTGCTTCGGTTCTGTCTTTTCCGGTTCGGGCGGTTTTTCTTCGGGCGGAGTTTCACCAGTTTTTGCCTGCTCGGCAGCAAGCAGATCGCCGACTGTAGGCTTGTCGATTGTTCCGACGGCCAGAATTATTCTAACGTCCTCGGCGTCCTGAGTCTCGTACTTCATCAGAGCCTGGGCTATTCTCTCGAC
>JARRRJ010000347.1:0-3537 GCA_037380865.1 Sedimentisphaerales bacterium | reverse complement strand
ACAGCATCGCTACGTACCACAAAACCAAGGGAAGCGATGCTGTTCCAGGGATTGTTCCCTGCCTGGATGTAGAGGATGTTATTTTTTATCGCCAGGGAGCTCACACCTTCTATTGTCCAGAAGTTTTCCTCCGAAAAGAATATCACTCTCGAGGGATGTTTAACATCGATTGACCTTGTGACGTTTCCTTCGCCGCTCCCGTTTCCCAGGCCGCCGAAGCCGCGAAATCCGAGAAACGCGTTCATGCTGTAGCTGAACTGCGGATCGATGGGTATTTTGGGGTCGTGATTAGGATGCTCGGCACCCATACTGCGCGCCAGCGAGTAAAATGTCGGGCACATGTGAACATCCATATCCTTCAGGTACGGCCAGAGCACGCCGTCGGCTTTCACTGACGCGTCATGCCACCTGCAAGGTACAATCACCTGGCCTGCGATGTCGTAGAGCCATCTCTGCGCATCCGGGAACCTGTCGTCATTATCGTCCAGGTACATCCTGCCAGCTGCGCCGTATTGCTTGAGGTTCGACCTGCAAACGATGAATCTCGCCTGTTTCTTCACCTTCGTCAGCGCGGGCAGCAGGATTCCCATCAATAATGCAATAATAGCGATTACGACAAGCAGCTCGATAAGTGTGAAAGCTCTTTTATTCATGACACATTCTCCACGTAACTCACATTTTTTCACTGAAACTGTCAAAGAGCTTTATTCTTCTCTGTATGACATCTGTCATTCTACAAAATTTACCCTGATTTATCAATGGTTTTCCCAGAAGAAAAAAGCAGCTTTGTCTGCTTTGCGTAATCCGTGCAAATCTGTCCATAGAACAACTTGCCGAAATCCGAAAAATTTTCTTGATTTTTCCATGCACTGTTTGTATAATATCTAACATATATGAAGGTGAAAGCAGGATAGCAAAATGAAAGAAAGGAGGAAAACAGATTCAAGTCCTCGCAGAATCAGTCACAGAACTCAAGTCGATGTCTCGAAAACACAAACAAACCCAATTTGTTCGTTCAGCATTCCCCGCGATGGATTTTAAATAAAGGAAAGATGCGAAAAAAAGCCAATTATTTTTGGGGTATAGAAAATGTAGGATAAAAAACAATATGTAATAACAAAGCCAATTTGTCGGATTGTGAAGACAGCATGGGTTTTGCAGCTTCCTACGTGCTTGGCGAAAAAAATCCGCCTTCGTTTTAGAACTGCGACGTGACGAACAAAGCCAATTTGCGTCCTGGCACGCTTTGACACCGGACGCCGAACGATGCGCGAGGCACTATTGCGGTGCGCATGAAAAATCCCCGTATTTGGCGGGGACTTTTCCTGTTGGCGAGTTCTATGAATTAGTTTTTAAGAGGATTCGGGGCATACTGCTCATTTCTCGGATGCGCGTTTTCGTAAACCTCTTTCAATCTCGATGTTGTCAGGTGAGTGTAAACCTGCGTCGTCGAAAGTGACTGGTGACCCAGGAGTTCCTGTACACTTCGAAGGTCAGCGCCGTTGTTGAGCATGTGCGTTGCGAAGCTGTGTCTGAGCGTGTGCGGGCTGATAGCAGGATCGAGTCCGGCCATCTTCAGGTACTTGTCCATCTTGCGCCGTACGCTTCGCGTGCTGAGTCGCTTGCCGTGCTTGTTGACGAAAAGAACCTTCGAGTCGAAGTTGGAATTGTTCTGCGCTCTCTTGTTGCGAAACTCCATGTAATGCTGGATGGTCTGCAAAGCTGAAGTTCCAATGGGAGCGATTCTTTCCTTTTTGCCTTTACCGCGAACGTGGATAACTTCACCGAGGAAATCGATGTCTTCCATGTTCAGCGCCACAAGCTCGCTTACCCTGATGCCTGTACTGTAGAGCGTTTCCATAATCGCTCTGTCTCTCGCTCCGAGCCAGGTATTTATGGGCGGCGTCTCAAGCAGCCTTTTTACTTCTTCGTACTCGAGGAAGCGAGGCAGTTTTTTATCCTGCTTCGGCGTTCTTACTGAAGTGACAGGATTCGTGCCTACGTAGTTTCTCTTTACGAGGAACTTGTAAAAGCTGCGCAGCGTCGCGAGCTTTCGCGCGATAGTCGCTTTGGAATATTCCTTTTCATTCAGGTGCGCCAGGTACGCTCTCACGGAATCTGTATCGGCCGAGAGAAGAAGCTGGTTTGTCTCGACGTGTACCTGAGTTGCGACTGCGGTTGCATGACCATTATCATGGTGCTCATGGCCGAGTGACATCGAATCGTGCTCATGATTGCCGGCTTCCGATGCGCCGCAGAGAAAATCACCAAATTGTGCAAGGTCAGCGCCGTAGCATTTGGCGGTATGCTCAGAGAAACGTCTTTCAAATTTCAGGTATTCCAAAAATTGATTGATGATTGTGCTCTCTTCCATAATGTCCCTATCTGTTTATCTTAACGAAAATTCGGTTCTTGTACTATCTTATTGCACACTATTTTTATCATTGCTTTTGGAAGTTAATTAAAATTCATTTGCGTATTTTGCGGACCGCTCAGAAGCTCGTCAGCCTGGCAGATCAGGAGTTGTGTAAGCTTGAAGCTGAGTACGGCCGCGTCGAACCAGTCGAAGCTGGTACGCTTGTCTTTGGCCTGGACGATGAGGGCATCGAGCAGCTCGTCTTCACAGCCTGTGTCGTAACGAAAGATGAACTTCTCTGAACCTTTGTTGAGAACTAACTGACGTTTGATGTTTTCCATTTCAAATCACTTCAAAATAACTTGTGATAAAAGCGACTCTTTTCGAAAAGTCATAAGGCTTTTATCGGCCAATATCGCTTTCGGCTTTACAAAATATGATTCTGAATAGATGAAATTTAACAATGAAATGTTTTGAAATTTTCAAGGATTGGATTTTATTTGAGGACTAAAGGCATGTAAATATCCATGCCGCAGAGCAGTGCAATATGCTCAGAAGAGGGCCTTGAAATATAAGGTACCATCGATATTTTCGGAATGAATGCGCCCCTGCTTTTCAAGCTCGCTGATATATTTGACAGCCTCGTTGCGATGCATGTTCATCGACGTGCAAATGTCATCGAGCGAGCAAGGCCTTCGTTTCAGCATTGAAAACAGTGTTTCTATAACTGTTCCGTGTGCAGCAGACTCAAGTGTATGCTTATTTTCATAAGGAAGACTCTGCGAAAAATCAGCTATGACTTCGCAGTTCGGTCCTAATTGGGTTGCGATATCATGGAGCCCCTGAATGTTGAGTTTCCTCACATTTTTATCTGCGGTCGGCCTTACGGCTGTGTTGAGCTGAATCTTGTCGGGATGGATGCGCCGGATAGCAGCATTGATTTTTGCGATTTGCTCAGGACTCGAATTTATTGTATCGAGCAGGAAAACTTCGAGCCAAATCTGACCTGAATATTCGTTGCGAAATGCACATAGTCCAGAAATCAACTTTTCAATGTTAATATCAGGGTGCGGGCGATTAATTTTTCTAAAAGTATCCTCGTCGCCTGCGTCGAGAGAAGGCAAAACCACATCAGCTTTTGCGCAATCGGCGCGCACATCAGGCATGTATAAGAGGGTTCC
>JARRRJ010000346.1:0-3542 GCA_037380865.1 Sedimentisphaerales bacterium | reverse complement strand
ATATTGTTCCCTTACATTACCAGTTTGGAGACCGCATCCAGCATTTGCTCTGGTTTGAACGGTTTCACGACCCAAGCCTTGACACCCGCCTCCTTTCCTTTCTGTTTCATATCGTTCTGTGATTCTGTTGTCAGCATAATGATGGGAGTGAACTTATAGCTCGGATTTTTCTTCACCTCGGTAACCATACTAATGCCATCCATATTCGGCATATTCACGTCACTGATAATCAAATTCACTTTCCGTCCATCGAGAAGCCCCAATGCTTCCTGTCCATCTCCGGCTTCCAAAACATCATATCCTGCCCCCTTGAGCGCAATGGAGACCACTTGCCTCAGGGAGGCAGAATCATCGACTACCATAATTGTCTTGGACATAACTATTACCTCTACACTCAAAAAAATGTGATTTCTTCATCGCCTTCGGATGTATCAACATCCAGCCCGCTTGTTTTTACGTTCACTCTCTGCTCGTTGGTCACCAGACCATCGCGTAAACTTTTGTTTACTTCGCTGATATCGATCGGATCGGGCAAATCTCCATTTTCCCGAAGGGTCGAATCTTTTTTCAGCAGATCGTTGTAAGCGGATAGTGAATTTTGGACCTGAACAAGAATTTGACTGACACGATCCTGAAACTGCAATGAAACCAGGATATCCTCGATTTCACCGCGAATACCCTTACTTTCAACCTGCAAGGTTTCCAGAGAGTCATTCAGGTTCTCTGTCATACCTTGCAGTTTGTTAAGTACCTTATGTATGGTCTGTTCCGATGTTTGTTCGATTTTGTCATCTTCACTCGACATCGATTCCATTTGCTTGACTGCATCACCCATAGCCTGACTGATTTTTTGCACCATATTCGCTATTTGCTCTCCGGTTTCACCGGATTGCTGTGACAGAGTACGCACCTCATCTGCCACGACTGCAAAGCCCCTTCCGGATTCACCTGCACGAGCAGCTTCGATTGCGGCATTCAATGCGAGCAGATTGGTCTGTGAGGCAATGTCTTCCACACTATTCGCCATGTTCTCCAGGTCTTTGGCATAGGCCGCAAGTCCCTGCACGCTACTGAGCATGTTTGAACGTAATTGTGAGGATTTTTTGAAGTTTTCTATCAGCGTCGAGAGTTCATTTCTGCTTTGATTAAACACAGAGACAAGACCATCTTCCGGTTCTGATCCTGTAGCATTACCTGTTGCCACTTCCGAGAGGCTAATGGCATTGGTTAGACGCTCATATAGATTGGAAAAGCGACGTGAAAGGTTGACTATTGCATCACTGGTTTGTTCGCGTGCACTGTCAATCTGTTTTGAGGAAATTTGAACAACCTGACCGCTGGCTTCCTGTATACGGTCAAAGTAATTACTGAAAAGCTTGCCTACATACTTCTGTGTTTCTATATCAAGTTCTAGTAGCTTGTCCCTGTAAATACGATTTGCGGCTTTGTTTACAACAATCGCAGTGATGATTGAAGCGAATACATTGATAACGATTGCCAGCCAAACCGGCAAGTAACCACCATAGGCCAGCAAAAGGAATCCCGAGCTGAATATTGCGAAAGCTAGAAAGGCAATAATCAGTTTATTACCCAGCAATACACTTTTTTCCTGGTGTTCAGCATTGTTATCCATACTTTCCCTTCAAAATCACAAACTGTACAAAACTTCGTTAAAGCACTTTTTATTTTTTGAACCATTCATATAACCGACCGTTACTACGAGTATTCGCAGTTACAATCTAGGCATTATCAGAAGGGATTTGACCAGAAAAACAAGCCAGGAGGTTGCTGACAGACGACGATTCGGGGAACCTGTCTGTAGCCGATATGCAAAACTATCGGGACGACTAACTGCAAACTCCATTTCCTTTCCCTTCATGTGTAGGGCGTCCTTGATTTATTGCTTGAGGCGCCCGGTGTCACACTTCACACTCGGCACATAAACCATATAATTAGTATGGTTATGTGTTGATGTCTAGGCACTCCACATCGAAATTATCGATATTACTACATGGTTGTGCATGATCTTACGGTTCATCCCATGGTCGCGCTTATCCGGGTGCGTTTGACGGTTACCGCTCCTGACTCCCGATCCAGTACAACGTGTCGATAGATCCTGCCCTGGGTATCCTTATCGCGTGTCCTGAATCCCGCCTCCTTGAGGAGGGTAAGCGTCTTCCTGACATTGGTGTTGCCAATATCAATCACCTTGTTCGGCTCCTCATCGTGTCCGAACATCTGTCCACCGCCGTAGACCCTGGTGACGAAATCCTTCGGTTGATATGCATACCGGTTCAAGACGTTCGACAAATGGTGGATCGCCCCAGTGGCAAATTTGGGATTGTGGGAATCGGTCTTGCTGGATGGGAGTACAATGTGCGTCATGGCGCAGACCTTGTCTTCTGGATGCCAGAGGGTCACTGCGACACATGAACCGAGCAATGTCTTCACTTCCTTGACTTCATTGCCAACGTACAGTGCACCCGGGAGCAGATAGAGTGATTCGGAGACGTCAGCGCCCCAACTCTGGCTCCAGGGTTTCGATTTCCGTAACGAGAATGCTTCCATATCGATTTACTCGAATTTAATTTTCAATACTAATATCGTGAAATCGGAGCGTGAATAACAGAGTAAATTCCAATGTTTTTCAGCTTAATTACACGATTATCGATTCTGAAACATTCTTGTGACGAGAACACATATAAAATGCAAGGTTACCCGTGCCAGATAGAATTCGTAATCGATTTTTTTGTGTCAATATTCCCTGATTATTGTCACTTCTTAGATGAAAAATACTGAAAATTCAATATATTGATAAAATTTTTAGGAGGGATGGGACTGGTTGGATGTCGCCCAAGATCCAAGCATTTTGCTAACCATTCCCGTGCCTGGCGATGTGTCCTGAAATCCTGCACGACCAACATCTGCCCGACAAAGGGCACATCGGTTCCAATAAAAACCCCGTGGCGAAGTATCGCCAAACGTGTTTATACTCATGAAATCATGTAGTTGGGGTCAACACCACGGGGGCGGGGTATGAAGAGGCAATTATCTTTGGAATCACTACTGTCCATCGCCCTGTTGGTGTTTTTCTTCATGCCCTGGCTGAAACTGGCGGGAGGGCTGCTGGACTACGCCGGTTACGAAATCCCCTATACGGCGAAAACCCTTTCGATGCTGTTTTCCAGGCAAAGCTATAGCAACGAGCTAAACCCCGTTCCCTATCTTGCCTATCTGATCTACCTGGTGCCGATTCTTTCGCTACTTACCATCTACCTGGATGTCTTCCGCCACAAACCAAATCGCCTGTTGCCGTTGATTTCCGCCGCCATCCCGTTTGCCATATTCGTACTACTGCTGATCAAACTGCAGCTTGGGGCCTTCGACCATTTCGATATCGGTCTCTACCTATCCGTCTTGATCGGGGTGCTCATACGTCTGGATTTCTTCGGCCTGATTAGCATGACGGACCTGGTCAAGAAGGGCTACCGTTAAACTACCGATTCCATCAACTAGCCAAACTCAGCCTCACTCCGGCGTCC
>JARRRJ010000345.1:0-3543 GCA_037380865.1 Sedimentisphaerales bacterium | reverse complement strand
GCGCGTTTTGTTTTCAATATTTTCGGGATTACGGAAATTACAGGCTGGCTCATCCTTGTGCTCGGTCTGATAAGTATGCTTGTCGGCGCGTTTCTGGCGGTAGGACAGTCGGACTTAAAACGACTCATGGCATACTCGAGCATTAGCCAGATTGGATATGTCGTCCTGGGTATAGGTCTCGGAGCGATTCTTCTCTCCCGCGGCGAGACAGTTATAGCAGGCCTTGCTCTACTCGGCGGATTGCTCCATCTTGTCAACCATGCCGTTTACAAGTCATTATTGTTCCTGACCAGCGGCTCGGTTGAAATGGCTACGGGGACAAGACAAATGAACCAGATGGGAGGACTCGCAACGAAACTTCCTTACACAAGAGCAACTGCTGCCGTTGCTTCAGCTTCTATCGTTGGCATACCGCCGTTCAGCGGATTCTGGAGCAAGATGATTCTGGTTGTAGCATCGGTATTAGCAGGATTTTACTGGATCGCGGCTATAATTATTTTCGTAAGCTTTTATACTTTGTTTATGTATTTGAAAGTTCACAGAGATGTATTTCTCGGGGATTTGCCCGAAAAAATGAATGATGTGAAAGAAAGTAAAGGCACTATGCTTTACGCAATGATGTTCCTCGCGGGTCTCTGTGTATGCATGGGATTGCTTGTACTTATTCCAGGATTGCGAGAAAATATTCTTCAACCTGCAATTAATGTCCTTACATCGGGACAGGGTTACGCTGAAACTGTAAAGGCAATGGCGTCGGCGTCTTTGCCGTAAAGGATTAATTATGAGAAGATCGATATACTTGGTTCTGGCGTTTATCGTATGGATTCTATTGACTTGGCCTTTCGCGGATGGGCACGTGGACTGGCAGGTCGTCGTAGCAGGCATAGTTGCTTCAGCTGTTGTAGCGATAATCTTCCACGATATACTTCCCAAAGAGCATCATGTTTTTGTCTCGCCGGTGCGCATATTCTGGTTCCTCGTGTACGTTCCCGTTTTCGCATATTACGTAATCAAAGCCAACTTTGACGTTGTCTATCGCGCTCTGCATCCTGCCATGCCTATAAGACCGGGAATCGTGAAGATAAAGACAAACCTGAAATCGGATTCAGGAATAACGGCACTCGCAAATTCAATCACGCTCACGCCCGGCACTTTGACTGTCGACCTGACCGATGACGGCTATCTGTATATTCACTGGATTAATGTCAAATCCGACGACGTCGAGCAGGCAACAAATATTATCGCAAAAAGGTTCGAGTGGTTTATAAAAAAGATTTTCGAATAAGAGGCTGATATGGAGTTAATATTTTATTTCGGTTTGTTTGCATGCTGCTTTATGTGCCTGTACAGGATAGGACGCGGCCCAAGTGCTCCCGATCGAACTGTCGCTATCGATATACTCGGTATTGTTATCGTGGGTTTCTGTGCCTTGTTCGGACTGGAGACCGGAAAAGATTTTTACCTCAACATAGCTCTTGCCTGGGCTTTGCTGAGTTTTATCGGCACTATTGCTCTGGCGAAATTCCTGGAAGGAAGAGATTTCGATGACTGATATAATAGGTTATATTTTAATTACGATAGGCGTTTTGTTTGATATATTCGGCTGCGTTGGTTTAGTTCGTTTTCCCGATGTTTACAATCGCCTTCAGGCTTCCACCAAATGTGTCACACTTGGAACGATTTTCCTGCTTATAGGAGTAGCTTTCGTAAGCGCAACCGGAACCATCGGCGCCAAAGCTATTATATGCGCCGTCTTTATCTTGATAACGTCACCGACAGCAGCACATGCTATCGCAAAAGGAGCTTATTCTTCCGGCGTCGAGCTGTGGGAAAACAGCGTGGTAGATAAGTACGGAGAAGATGTTCAGAAATAAGAAAATGTTTTAAGACTGATAACCAACGGAGGTTTTGAATTGCGTTACCCGAAGTTGAGAGAATTAAAAGAAGCAGTTACGGCAGTCTTCTCGCCGCGTTTCACTACAAAATTCCCCGCGGAACCATGCGTCGTGCCGCCAAAGTTCAGGGGAAAACCCGAAATCGATCCCGAGACATGTATAGGATGCGGAGCATGCGTGAACGTCTGTCCTACAAGAGCACTGACTATGGTCGATAACACCGAATCCGAGAGACCTCTCAGGACAATAACATCGCGTTACGATGCATGCATCTTCTGCGGCAATTGTCACGAGTACTGTACGACGGAAAAAGGCATCAATCTTACGAAAGAGTGGGACCTTGCGGGCCTGGACAGGGAAGCGATGGCGACAACGCACGAGTACGAACTTCAGCTTTGCGAAAATTGCGGTGCTGTAATAGGCACGAAAAAGCACCTCGTCTGGCTCTACGAAGAACTCGGTTCCCTGGCTTACACAAACCCATCGCTCCTGATAGCCAAGAGCGGCGAGCTAAGCACTACGCCCCGGGACATCCAGCAGCCTTCAGGAAAAGAAACGCAGGTCAGTAACTTCATGCGAATCCTCTGTCCGAAGTGCAAATGTGAATTGAACATCCGATTGTAGGATGGGTTTAAAGCCCGTGCTCGAAGAACTGCGCAACACAAAGACAATAATCCTCGGAATAGGAAATATACTCAAAGGTGATGATGCTCTCGGCCCGATGATTTGCGAGAGACTGAAGGCCGAAAAAATTTCAGCGGATGTAATAGATGCGTCAACTGTCCCGGAAAATTACATCCAGAAAATCATAAAGAAGTCACCGCAGAATTTGATTATTCTCGACGTGATAGATTTTGGAGCAGAGCCGGGCACGATAAAAGCATTCGAAATAGAAGATTTAAATTCGATTGTAATCTCAACTCACACACTTTCACCGAGAATATTTATCGACATGATTCGCAAAAGCATCGAGTTGAACGTCTATATCATCGGAGTTCAGCCTTTACAAACTCAGTTAGGCTCGCCTGTATCGAAGGAAGTGAAAAAAGCAATCGATGATTTGACAGAAATTATGAAAGAAATCTTCCCGCCTGAAAAATAATCCACTACATCCAAACATGAATAACACAATTGTCATTCCCGCGAAGGCGGTAATCCACAGCAGCGATACCTTAATGGATACCCGCCTGCGCGGGTATGACAGAGGTTTGGTAAGTTTAATTTACTTGAGCAAACGCAGGGCTTTAGTGACATCGGCGCTGTTATCGAAAGCCAGATAAAAAATCGCTCGGTTACTTATTGAGGCGCCGCTGAAGGCTCTGAGGTTTATACCTTCGTCTGCAATAATTTTCGCCAGTTCGGCGCTGAAGCCGGGCTTATTGCCTGTATCTATCCTGATACCGTGCAGCGAAGTGGACTTCTCAAATCCTGCTTTTCTGGCCGCTCTTATTTGCCTGGCGCCCTGGATAGGCATAACGAAGACAACGCCTTCGCCGGGTTTTTCCGGCGCTCTTCTTGCGTTGACAAAATCAAGGTCGATATCCGCTTTTGCAAGAGCATCGAGTTTTTCCGCCAGCCCGCCGGGTTTGTCCTCCATACTCGCCGCCCAGACATCAACTTTACTAACGTCCATTTTCATAATAACCTC
>JARRRJ010000344.1:0-3559 GCA_037380865.1 Sedimentisphaerales bacterium | reverse complement strand
GTCTATGCGGAATATGTCGTACAGCTTGAGGTTTTGCCTCATCCTTTCTATCCACCAATGATAGTCCTGCTTCTTTAGAACATTCCATTTGTACACTGGATTTCCCCAGAGCTGTCCCGTTTTACTGAACAAATCAGGAGGTACACCCGACTTAAAAACAGGCTTTTTCTCTCTATCCAATTTGAAGATTTTATGATTCGCCCACACGTCGGAACTGTGATAAGCGACGTATATAGGCATATCACCTATTATGCTTATGCCCAAATCGTTGCAATATTTTTTCAACGCGAACCATTGCTTAAAGAAGATGTACTGCAAAACCTTTTCTTTTTCGCAATAAGCCTTAACACTGTCGCCGGCTTTTTTAAGAGCAGTCGGTTTCCGGTCCCTTATTTCCTTCGGCCACCGCGACCAGTCGGTTGTTTTGAAATGTGTGCTCAAGCCGGTAAAGAGTGCATAATCATCGAGCCAGCCCTGATTATCCGCACAGAATTTTTCGAATTTTTCGCTTTCATTTTCAAGCGCGTCATTCTCGATTAGCTTTCTAAATAGCTTTTCCCGAAATGCTGCCGCTCTCTTGTAATTCACACTTTCGCGAGGAAATTCGCCTGTGTCTTCGATATCTTTTTTCTTCAGATACCCTGATTTGTAAAGTAATTGCGGGCTTATCAGACTTGTGTTTCCCGCAAAAGCCGACAAACAATTATAAGGCGAAATATTCTTCCTGCTATGCGGCGGATTCAAAGGCAATATCTGCCAATAGCACTGTTTTGCTTTGCCCAGGAAATCCGCGAATCTGTAAGCTTCAGGCCCGAAATCGCCTATCCCGTATAGGCTTGGCAGTGAAGTTATATGCAGCAAAACGCCGCTTGCTCTTTTCTTCATTGTACTCTTCCTAACAAAAATCCGTTTCTTAAACTCTTGGAATATGATAAGGTATTCTATACGAATGTTCAATTTCTAAATCTCGATGCAACATTCTTATGAAGTCACAACAAGAAGTTTATAATGATCTTATATGTTACACTTTGTCACTTGGTGATAAGGAGTTTATTCACCAGCACGTCGTTGATGCGTACGCCGCGCAAAGAGCTGACATGAAAACCAAACCTGTCACGATAACATTTGCGCTGGTTGGACTGTATCTGTATTTGCAGAAAAATTATAACGGAAGACATGTGCAGCTTGCACACGTTGAAATGGCAAAAAGAAAAAGACAATGGCCGATATTCTGTTTGCCGGAATACCGGGGAAACATAACCGCAGCAGATGTTCTGAACGCCGAGCCGGGAGCGGAGCGCGAGGAAATGATACGAAAATGGTGTTTGTCAGTATGGGATGCGTACAAACAAAACCATGAAGTTGTTGCCAATCTCGTAAAGAACTCTTTACGCAAGTAGATTCGAGCAATATTATTTGTTGCCTTGAAAAATTTTGTCATGAACTACCTCTCGTGATTTTGGTTCCTTAACTGTTTAATCTGCAAAAAGTTGCGCCCCGACGCCCCTTTAATTAACCAGCCCAATTTTCCCAAACATACATTTTCTTCGTGGATTTTTTAAAATTTGTTAAACATTTCTATTGACTTTATTTTACGCATATCTATATTGAACCGTGGAAATGATGGATATTTCCGGCAGGCAGGATGGCTTGCCTATTTGGAGAAGGTATTCGTGAAGGAACATTTCACGATGAAAAATTATATGGATTATTGAATGGAAAGGAGTTGGGTATGGGAAATTGCACGTCTATTTTTTAAAGCGGAATTTCTTTCAGCAAGAGCATTAACTTCGGAGACAATGCTTTAAATCTCTGGTGTTTTCACATGCAATTCGACTGCGCCTCAACGTAGTTAGAGTATGTGCTTTGCGCGATTGTTGTACCCTTGACGAGAGGACGCCGTGAAAAGTAAGTCACGATAGACAAATAATTTAGGGATTATCGAATGGAAAGGAGTAGGAATGAAAATCTGCAATTTTGTAAAAGGAGGGATGGTTGCCTTAACACTAGCAATGCTAACATCAGGTTTTTGCTATGGCAATACCACAATATATTCTGGCAATTTGTCTGTCGGCGGAGGTGGCCTGACCGCTTTCGGTGGATGGAATTGCGACTCGACAACACTAAGCTGGGTTGTCGATGATATAACGACACCCGGAAAATGGCATTACACCTACACACTTACAGTGCCGATAAAAGACATCAGCCACATGATAATTGAAGCTTCGAATGGTGATAATCCATTTACTAAGGCGAACCTCTTCTCGCCTGCAAGCGACCCGACAGGATGGATCAGCCAAATCGACGTCCAGAAATTTTACCCTGGCGGCAGCAATCCATATATGCCGGAACCTATTTACGGAATCAAATTTGATGCAGGAAAAAATTCGACAAATGTCACTGTGAGCTTCGACTCTGATCGAATGCCTGTATGGGGCGACTTTTACTCGAAAGACGGCATTCTGGCGTGTGACGGCTGGAGCGCGCTTTACAATACAGGCTTTACTATAGCAGATCCGATTGCAGCAGCCTGCAGTGGCTCCATCCAAAACCATTTGTTAGTACCGGATTCTTATATTCCGGCGCCAGGTGCGATACTACTCGTTTGCATTGGCACAACTATCACCTCCGCGCTGCGAAGAAGGGGGAAAATTTAGACAAAGATGAAGCAAAGGAGTGCTTTATACCATAAGGGGCTGCACCCTGCGTTGTCAGCCCCTTTTATCTCTCTCGTCAATAATAGCATTACCCTGAAAGGCAGCGAGTTATCTTGTGAAGAGAAAATTGAATCAATTAGTGGTACAACATTCAAACCTGTGAGCTCACCCGCAAGATTCTATGCCTAAACTGTCCTGTGCGGTTACGCAT
The DNA here is from genome assembly GCA_037380865.1 of Sedimentisphaerales bacterium. GTDB lineage: Bacteria > Planctomycetota > Phycisphaerae > Sedimentisphaerales > Anaerobacaceae > JAFGPS01. The sequence continues at coordinate 691 of JARRRJ010000344.1, read as the reverse complement.
GCAAGAATTTGCGTCGAAAACGCATTAACCGCAGCCATCTCGATCCCCTCGCTTTCGACGCTATCGCGTCTTTTTCATTACGCTACTATTTAGTCAAACAAAAACTGCTCTTCATTAACTCAGTGTTGCGTTAGTCTGCTTCGGGAGCGCCGCCAGGAATATCTACTGGGAACAGGCGTGAATTGCGGCTGCAATAAATTGTTACGTTTCGGGAGTTGTAGCTGCCTTATAATTAATTTTCAGAAAATTCAATCAAAGCGCAACGCGGTATCTATAACACCAACAGACTTCCCATTTTAACATATACAAGACCACACATCTATCCCTTTTTATCAAAATCGAAGTGTGTTCATGTCTCGGGCAGTTAAGTATACTAAGCATATCTCTAACCCACATTACGTCTTTTGCTTATTGTGTAGATATCTCATTATATGATACTTGTACTACGAGCACCTATGAGAGAACATTGAGTTCGTGTTAATATAATATAGGGAACAAAATGGATAAGATGTACTGTAGAAGAAAGGATTCTCTAAGAATCAGTCATGTTAAGATAGCTAGAATCAATAAGCATTCAAAAAAGTTTCTGCAGATTAATCTTTTACGTGAATATTCACAGAAAGGAGTGGATGGGTACTATGCAAAGGAAGCCGCATGCTAAAAAGGGTAATATGCAGTGGTCTCGTCCTAT
>JARRRJ010000343.1:3183-10223 GCA_037380865.1 Sedimentisphaerales bacterium | reverse complement strand
ATAGTCATTACAATCTGGTATTGAAATAGAAGCCACATTTCAAGAAAATTGCCTTTATAACAAAAAACTAATTGGAATTGCGTAAAAAACTTAGGATAAAAATCCTTGACATATCAGAGGTTTTGGATTAACTTGCAACGTTTGTGCATCTGTACGTAGCAGATGTACCTAAGTATAGACACTGTTTGGAGTTATTTGTGGCTAAAGAGTTAACTCGGAAACTAATAAACGCCGGGGTGCATTTTGGACATGCCGTCAGTCGGTGGAATCCAAAAATGGCTCCGTACATTTTCGTAAAGCGCGGTAATATCCATATTATCGACGTCAAAAAGACCCTTAAAGGAATGCTGGTAGCCAAGAAGCTTCTCGCCGAGGTGGCTTCCACAGGCAAGGGTGTCGTATTTGTCGGCACTAAGCGTCAGGCCCAGAAAGCTGTCGAGAGCGCAGCTCAAAAGTGCGGCATGCACTATGTCTCTCAGCGATGGCTTGGCGGAATGCTTACGAATTTCAGGACCATTCGCGCGCGACTTCAAAGACTGGAGCAGCTGGAGGCCATGTCCGAAGACGGGACGCTGGACAGCGAGAGCAAGAAACAGGCTGCGAGACTCAAGCGCGAGATGCGAAAAATCAAAGCTAACCTCGAAGGTGTGCGAAATATGTCTCGCTTACCGGGTGCTGTAGTTGTAGTTGACGTCAAGAAAGAATATCTTGCATTGCGCGAAGCCAAGAAGCTTGGTATAGTAACCGTAGGCCTTCTTGACACAGACTCTGATCCTGACACAGTCGATGTTGCTATTCCAGCCAACGACGATTCCATCAGGGCAGTAGACTTGATTCTCAATGAGCTTGCGGATGCTGTGGCAATCGGTAAGACGATGGTCGCGGCCCGACAGGAAACTTCTGCGCAAAGGCCCAGAAGAGTGCGCTCGAAGAGACCTGTACTGGCGCGTGCAAGGGAGAACGAGCCCGAACCTGTAGCGGCTGTTGAACAAAATCAAACGCAGCAGCCTGCAGAGGAAGAACAGGTTCAGGAGCAGGACCAGACGACAGAGCAGCAGGAATCTGTCTGAAAAGGTTAGAACAGTAACAAATAATTTTCTGCATTATTATTGCATTTAAGCCCGCGGCTCTAAGCTTTCGCGAGATGTCGGGTTTAGTGCGATTGTCAATTTCCAGACAGGGAAATTTCCTTTGATTAATTTGACTATGAAGAGAACAGGAGTATTGAAATGACCGAAATTTCGGCGACGATGGTAGTAAAATTGCGAAAGATGTCCGGACAGGGAATGATGGACTGTAAACAAGCACTTCAGGAGGCCGAAGGCGACGTTGAAAAAGCTATGGATATCCTCAGGAAGAAAGGTCTTGCTACGCTGGCCAAGAGAGCAGAACGTGAAACCAAGCATGGATTGGTTGTGAGCAAGACTGTCAGTGACAGCAAGAACGCCGCGATAGCTACTCTTTGCTGCGAAACGGATTTTGTCGCCAAGAACGAAGATTTTATAAATGCGGCGAATACTCTGGCCGAATACGCTATTGCTTGTCCCGAAGATCAGGGAATCGACAATGTTCTCGATACTGAAATCGATGGGAAGAAATACAGGGATATTCTTACTGAATTGGTCAGCAGAACCGGGGAAAAGATCCTGGTTGGCGACTTTCAGAAGTTCACTCTCGACAAGGCGGGTTTTATCAGTACCTATATCCACTTCAACGAAAAAGTCGGATCAATGGTTCAGATTGATACCTCCGATCAGTCTATGACAGACAATGTTGAGCTCAAGCAGACAGGTCTCGATATCGCAATGCATATTACCGCAACAAAACCTTTGGCATTGAACAAAGACCAGCTCGATCCTGAAATGGTCGCGCGTGAAAAGGCCATCTTTGCTGAGCAGGTTAAAAATAAACCTGCAAACATCATCGACAAGATCGTCGAAGGCAAAATGCAGAAATTCTATTCCGAGAATTGCCTGCTTGATCAACCTTTTGTGAAAGACGACAGCAAGACTATTTCACAGGTTCTCGAAGAAGCCGCTAAAGCCGCAGGCGGGCAGGCCAGCATTGCAAGATTTGTTCGATTCGAAGTAGGCTGAGATATTTTTAGGAACCGCGCCTCAATATGGTAAAAAGCAAATATAATCGTGTTTTATTGAAGCTTTCAGGCGAAAGTTTCTGTAAACCCGGAGGATTTGGTATTGACGGCCAGGCACTCGGTTCTATAGCGGAAAGAATTGCGGAAATCAACAAAACAGGGCTCCAGGTGGCAGTCGTTGTGGGTGCAGGTAATTTCCTGAGAGGAGAGAATTTCTCGCAGGTCAGTCACATTCCAAGAAACACCGCAGATTACATGGGAATGCTTGCTACCATCATCAACGCATGTGCACTCCAGGAAACGATTGAGAAACTGGGTCATGAAACACGGGTTCTCAGTGCCATAGATGTTCCAGCCTTATGTGAGAGTTTCATTCGCAGGAGAGCAATTCGTCATCTCGAACGCGGCAGGATCACGATATTAGCCGGAGGTACGGGAAATCCTTTCTTTACTACCGACACTTGTGCGGCGCTGAGAGCTTCCGAGCTGGAAGTTGACCTGCTTACCAACGCGAAGATGTTCGAGAAGCTTTCCTATGACGAGGTTCTTTCGAAGAATCTCAGAATAATGGACCATTCTGCGATAACTCTTTGCAGGGATAATCACATTCCCATCATTGTTTTGAATATTTTTAAGAAAGGCGAAATATCCCGGGCTCTTTCGGGAGAAAAAGTCGGAACGACAATTGTTGCTTGATTGAGGTTAAAAATGTCAAATAATGAAGCTTTCTCTGACGCAGAATCTAAAATGAAAAAGGCATTGGAAATTTTGCATGACGAGTTGAAGACTGTTCGGAGCGGCAGGGCTTCAACGGGCCTGGTTGAGAATATCAAGGCTGATTTTTACGGAACTTCTACGCCTCTCAAGCAGATGGCTACACTCGCTGCGCCTCAGGCGGATGTAATCATAATCAAGCCCTTCGATCCCGCTTCCATAAAAGAGATTGAAAAGGCTATTAAGAGCAGTGATTTGAGCATTGCTCCTGTTATCGATGGTAAAATAATAAGATTAAATGTCCCGCCGCTTAGCGAGGAAAGAAGAAAACAGCTTGTTCAACAGGCAAAGCAAACGGGAGAACAAACCAAAATTACTATTCGTAATATACGACGTGATGCAAATAAGCTGCTCGATAAACAGGAAAAGGACAAAATTATTACCGAGGATGACCGCGATAAAAACAAAAAGCAGGTTGATGATATTACGAAATCTTATACAGATAAGGTTGATGAACTTGTTCAGCACAAATCGAACGAAATAATGCAGGATTAGTCTCTGCAAAGTTCACTGTACGTAAAGCACAAAAGGTCTGCTAAGTCCTCTTTCAAAAACTCTTTCTTTGGGGGTAATGGTAATGGAAGTTAAAGATGATTTAAGAGCAAAGCGAAGAATAATCCAGGTTGTTGTGATTGTTTTTTTAGTCTTTGTGGTTTTCGTCATTTTCGCTGTGCCTGCCATTGTTTCGTCGGGAAAAGTCCGCCAGATAATCATCTCGAAGATAAATAGTTCCGTTCAGGGAAAAACGCAATTTTCCGATTTGTCGATGGGCTGGTTCAAAGGTATTCAAATCGGAGATTTGAGTTACAAAGACAACTCAGGCTGGCTTTCGGTAAAAGTGAAAAGCATCTCGACGAAACCGAATTATGCTTCCATGCTGTTCGGCAATATTAATCTCGGCCAGACCCGGGTTGATACGCCGCAGGTTGAGATAAACATGAATGAAAAGCCTGCGCAAACTGTAAAAGCTCCGACCGAAGCGAAAAGCACTTCATCTAAAGCACCGATGATTGCACTGGCAACCGATATTCACATTAACGATGGAAATGTCAAAGTAACGGGAACAGATTCCAGAACAGTCGAGCTTGAACAGATAAATTCGAATGTAAACATAAAACCTCCGGGAGAGCAATCGATTTTCACTCTTGGCATGATAGTCGCTTCTGACAATGAAAAATCTAAAATCGAAGCAAAAGGCAAAGTTACTCCCACAAAAAAATCAGGCTGGACCATGAAGGACGCGGATATCGACGCAGGCGTTAATATAGGTGACCTCGACCTCGAATCGATAGAGCCTTTTCTGGAAATGGCTGGGATAAACGTTAATGCCAAAGGAAGTATTTCAATTGACGTTCAGAGCCGCATCGTCGCCGGCCAACTGGAAAATTTCAGCGGTACAATCAAAGGCTCTCAACTGGAAATTGAAAACGCGCGAACAAAAGAGAAAATTGAGACATCTGTTCTTGATGCCGACGTGAAACTCACACGCAAAGAGCAAATGATAAACATCGATAAAATGCAGGTGCAAACGGACTGGGCAAAGATTCAGGCTGTCGGCGCCGTGCCTACGACTATAAAGTCGCTCGACAGTTTTCTCAGTTCTCAGGCGAATTATGATCTTAACGGCACTTTCGATGTAAACGTCGCCGCGATTGTTTCACAAATGCCCATGACAATAGGACTGAAAGAGGGTACTGAAATTTCCTCCGGAGAGCTAACAGGCGACATAAAGACAATCGGGTCTGCGGGAAACAAGCAAATTCAGGCCCAGGCAAAGCTCTCTGACCTGAGGGGGACTGTCGAGGGAAAACAGGTCTCGCTATCGGCGCCTATATCGGCGCAGGCACAAGTGTCACCTGGTCAAGGCGGCGTGAATATAAACAATCTTGTTGTCTCGGCACCGTTTGCAGAAATTAAGGCCAGCGGAAATCTCAAGCAGGTTAAGTTCAATGGCCAGGCAGACCTTAGCAAGCTCCAGTCCGAGTTGAGCCAGTTCGTAGATATCGGTCCATATAAACTGACAGGTCAGTTCGTGGAAGCAGGTCAGGTCTCTCTGGAAGAAAAACAGGTAAATCTTTCAGGTTCATCCACTATTAAAGACCTCAATATAACAGGCCCGAACAACGTTAAGGCTTCGATGCCCGAGGGCCAGGTGACATACGTGCTTGATCTCGACAGGCAAAAGAATATTCTTAATGTAAATTCTCTCGACGCAGGCATGGATTTCGGCAAAGTCACCGTCAAAAACGGTGTCGTGCCGCTCAAAAAAGATTCGACCCAGCCGCTAAATGTCGTTGTCAATGCTGAGCAGATAGACCTGAGCAAACTGGGACCGTTCGCTATTCTGTTTGGAGGATTGCCCGAAGACATGAAGCTGGGCGGAACCGCACAATCTCAGGTTTCAATTACTTCGCAAAAACAGGTTTACACAATTCAATCCGATTCGACAAAAATAAAAGACCTGAAAGTTGCTTTTACTGATAGGAAGCCTCTCGAACGCAGTGAGGCAACAGCGATATTCAAAATTGAATTAGATTCTGAAAAAACACCCGGTAAGAAAATATTCTTCCGATTGAACAGCCCCGATATAAATATTCCAGAGGCAAATATAAGTCAGGTTCAGGAAGATGGCAAAACGAAGCTGACCGGGCAGGTTGAACTTCAATACGACTGGTCGGCTCTCAGTACGATAGCCGCGCCGTTTATGCCTGAAGGACTTGATCTCAAGGGCAGGCAAACCAACAATATAAATTTCGAGAGTGAATACCCAACCGGCCAGAAAGACAAGTTGCTTGCTAATCTCGAAGCAGACGCGGATCTGGGTTTTCAGAGTGCGGATTACATGGGACTGGATTTCGGACCTACTGACGTGAAAATTACAGTTCGCAACGGCCTGCTGAACATTGCTCCGTTCAAAACAACTGTAAACCAGGGAGAGTTTCAGTTTGGCGCGCAAGCGGATTTCAAACAGAAGCCCACGATTTTTAAAATCGACAAGCCGATGCAGATAGTCGAAAATATAAAAATCAATGACAGTACGACCAGGCAGCTTTTGAAATATCTCAACCCAATTTTCGCTAATGCTACAAACGTGAGCGGCATAGCTAATTTCCAGTGCGAAAAGCTTGATATACCTTTAAGTGCGGCTGCGAAAAACGATGCGGTTATTACCGGTACAGTCTCGATGACACAGCTCAGGCTCCAAACGTCCGATTTCCTTGCGCAGATTATTAATTTGTCCGGAGGAAATGTCACCGGAACCACCTTAACGATTCATCCGACCAGGTTCACTCTGAAGGATGGCTTTCTCACTTATGACGATATGCAAATCGACGTCGGCAATAATCCCGTAAATTTTTCGGGCGTAATCGGTCTTGATAAATCTCTGAACATGTCAGTGACGCTGCCTTACACAATCGAAGGCACAACAGTGAGGGTGGGCCAGCAGAGCGGGAGCAGAATAACGTTGCCTATAAAAGGCACTGTCGATAAGCCGCAGCTCGATTTGGGAAAACTCCTTCAGAACCAGTTGCAGAACGAGCTTGAGAATCAGTTGAGAAAAGGGCTTGAGGGCCTTTTCGGTGGGTCGAGGTAAGTGAAGATGGGATTTTTTTCAGATCTTTTAACGACTCCAAACACCCAGCTCGGCAGAATGGGCAGACTTGCAGTTTTTCAAATAAAAATGTGGTCTCATTGCGCCAAGCTTCTCAGGTTGAATCGTGCTACTCTCCAGGCAGCCGCACTGTCATATCGAACTATCTTCGGCATTATCCCCATGGCAATAGTAATGCTTCTGATATTCAGGTTATTCCCCGCTTCCAGTGATATTGGCTACAAAGTCAAGAATCTCATCTACGACGAGCTTCAGCTTTCGAATATAAAATATACGCCCGATACTGGCAGCGGAATAAATCTCTCGGTAGTTGATGCCAATGACACTGCTCTGACTTCTAACTCTTTTAGTGACGTAGTCGATGTGAACAGTGTGAAAGGCGACACCGGAAATTCCATTTTACTCACAGAGTATCTTGACAGAATAGTGGACGGTTTTTTTAAAGGCGTAGCAAGCGGATCGGTGACATTAGTGAGTATATTGATTGTAATCTGGGCGGCGACGGCTTTACTTTCGACTGTGGAGAAAGCATTCAACAATATCTGGCACGTTCCCAAG
>JARRRJ010000343.1:0-3147 GCA_037380865.1 Sedimentisphaerales bacterium | reverse complement strand
CTGGAAAGTTCAGGCTCCAATTTTATCCCGGGGATTTTATCTTATCTTGTTTCGGTAATCGCTTTTTTCCTTCTGTATTTCGTTTTGCCTAACACGAAAGTCAATATCAAACCTGCCATTTGGGGAGCGGCTGTAGCGGGCGTGGTCTGGATGATAGCGAAATGGATTTTCGGAGTGTATGTCACCAGGTTCATACCTTACAACCAGGTCTATGGAATACTTGGGTTGATACCTTTAAGCGTCTTCTGGATTTATGTTAGCTGGCTTATCGTGCTTTTCGGGCTCCAGCTTACGTACACAACCCAGCATTTGAAGACTCTGGACGCGGCAGAGATAGCGTCTGCCAAGAAGAACGAGGAATACTGTATCGCCAACGACATTACTGCGATAAACATCGTAAGAGAGATAGCGCTTGCGTTTCAGCATAGCCGGGCACCGCTCGATACTGAAGTCATATCGAGCCGGCTGAATATCCCTGTCGAGCTGACTGAAAAGATTCTGCACTCTTTCGTAAATTACAGAATCATAGTGAAAACTTCGGAGCCCAGAACCGGATTCGTTCCCGCAAGGGACCCGGAAAACATAAGCCTGTCCGAAGTTTCAGATGCGCTTGCGAGCATAGGCTTCGCGCAAAGCGACGCTGAAAATACAGGCAGTCTTCGCCATGTGACTCTGGCAGGCAGAAAAGCACTGGCTCAATATAACCTGAAACAAATCCTCGAGCCGGATGAAGAGGATGGAGATTCTATTCCAAGTTTTTAACCCACAAATAAAAAAGAAAAAAAGCTGAGATTTAGTGCTTTTTCGCAGATATTTTTGACCGGCGGCACAGGAAGCTATATAATTACACAATCGCTTTTTTTATTTTCATGGTCAAGGTATAATGAAAGTTACAAGGTTAGAATTGCAAGATATTTTGCGCCGGATGAAATTGACGCCGGCGATGCAGATGCTGATTTTATCGTTTATAGTCGGCGCTCTCGGCGGCCTCGGAGCTGTCCTCTTTAAGAAATTGATTTTTTCTCTTGAGGATCGTTTCTGGCACACTCCTGACATGTCGCCTGAGGCGCTCTTCAGCGTAGTATGGTATCACAGGCTACTCTTACCCATGCTTGGAGGACTGATTGTAGGACCTCTCATTTATTTCTTCGCGCGCGAGGCAAGAGGCCACGGTGTTCCTGAAGTCATGATAGCCGTGATTACAAAAAACAGCGTTATTCGTCCGATTGTTGTCATAATCAAGAGTCTGGCTTCTGCTCTGAGTATCAGCACAGGAGGCTCAGTGGGTCGCGAAGGACCTATCGTTCAGATAGGAGCGGCAATCGCATCGACCGTCGGCCAACTGCTTCATTTACGCGCAGTTCAACTCAAAACGCTCGTTGGATGTGGTGTCGCGGCAGGAATAGCCGCTACCTTCAATGCGCCGGTCGCAGGAGCTATTTTCGCACTCGAGCTCATCGTTTCGGATTTCGGTCTGACCTCGTTTAGTCCTATACTTGTCTCCGCGGTAGCCGCTACCGCAGTCAGTCGGCGTTTTGAGGCTACTATAGTTGAGTTTACCAACCTGCCGCATTTTATTATGGTTTCGTCCTGGGAGTTTGTTTTTTACCTGATACTCGGTTTGATTGCAGGAGTAGTGGGGTATTCGTTCACACGTGGTCTCTACGCAGCAGATGATCTCTTTGCGAAAACCAAACTGCCGCAATGGATTCGCCCCGTTTTCGGCGGGCTCATAGTCGGAATAATCGCCATCTGGTTCCCTCATATTATGGGAGTCGGTTACGAGACAATTCGAGACCTTTTCGACGGCAATATTGTATTCAAGACAATGCTCCTTCTGGTCTTCTTGAAAATTTTTGCCACTTCAATTACCATCGGCTCCGGCGGCTCGGGAGGAATTTTTGCTCCTTCACTTTTTGCAGGCGCAATGCTGGGCGGAGCGTTCGGTACTATAGTCAATATGATATTCCCGGAAATTACTGCTTCGACCGGCGCTTACGCCCTCGTAGGCATGGCCGCTGTGAACAGTGCCTGCACACTCGCGCCGCTCTCGGCTATTATCATCCTTTTCGAGCTTACTGGCGAATATGGAATTATTCTGCCTCTGATGTTCACTGTTGTTCTGGCGACATTCATCTCAAGAAAATTCTCCGCGGAATCGATTTATACTGAGAAACTGCGCCGCAGAGGAATCATGGCGCATCACGGCGAGGACCTTAACATACTTCGTGCCATTTCTGTTAAAGATGTTCTGCGCCACGATGAAGTGTCGATCTCCGAGAATACGAAATTTGACGAGTTGGTTCGTCTCGCTTTGGAAACGCGAAGAAACAACGTTTTCACTGTGGATGAAAAGTTCCGATACACTGGAGCCATACAGCTTCTCGATCTCAAGTACGTACTGAGCGATCCGAAGCAGCTTTCGCTTGTTCATCATATACTCGATTTCAAGCAGGACCTGCAGCCCGTCTTAATAAAGCAAACACTCGATACAGTCGTTGACCTCTTTGCCCAGACGGGATTTGACAGGCTGCCTGTTACCAATTCCCAGGGACATCTTGTCGGGTCGATCGTTATGGGTGACATAATGCGGAGATACAACCAGGAAGTCGCCAATCGCAATATCACGATAGAGCTCGGCGCTCGAATCCCCGCTCACGACAAATCAAACATGCTCCACATCGGAGGTAACACTGTCATCGCTGAAGTCGAAGTTCCAGTATGGATGGTCGGCAGAGAGCTTGGAAAGCTGGACCTTCGCTCGCGCTACGGCGTCTCTGTATTCGTGGTAAAGGAAAGAAACGAGCACAAGGAGCCTGAATTTATCACGCCAAATGCGACATATGTCTTTCGCGAAGGTGACACAATCCTGATCAGTGGCTCAGAGAAGAACATTGCCTCATTACGATAAGAAGGCCTCAGACAAATCTCGCAGGCTTCCAAAAGTCGTCTAAGTGGACAATATTTTCACTGCGCTTATGACGAAATACAGGCCGAAGAAAAGAAGTGCAGCCGCACAGAATGCAAGCACTATTTTTAAGCCGTGCTTACTAAGCAGAACAGAGCCTTTGAAACTCGCAAACGAGAGCAATTGGAGCCATATCAAATCCACAAACCAATGTGTCAGCGCGAAAAGGACAAACGCCC
>JARRRJ010000342.1:0-6791 GCA_037380865.1 Sedimentisphaerales bacterium | reverse complement strand
ATTTTTAGTATTATTTGGATCATCTCCTGTAGTACTGCTGCTCGCTGTAACATTAATAATATTCTCTGCCGGTATTTTATATGAATATGGTTCTGCAGTAAACGTCCATACCTGTCCTTTAAATTCTCCAGGACTCGTTGGAGCGTTTACTTCATCGACTCTCCAATAATAGGTCTTTCCAAATTCGAGAAGACCCGGAACGAAAGTATTTGCATCTGCCGCCTGGCCTATGGATGTGATTGTACCAAGAGGCTCATTTACTGTCGCATCGTCAACATTACTGAAATCTGTACCAAAGAATATGTTGTGTGCTGCAGCAAAGTCTCCGTTCATCCAGCCAAGAGTTACAGTCCTTGTCACATCATCTGTATTATCTCCAGGACTCGGCTCAGTAGCCTGACCTTTTTGAAGAATAGTTGGGACAAAGTCACCCTCGTAAAATCTTACGCCGTCTATCCACATAGTACCTGCTGAATAAGCCATAAGGAAGACGATATCCGCCGGATTTACATCCCCCGCAAAAACAGGGGTTGTTACATGGTATTCCTGCCATTGGTCATTAATTGTGACTGTCTCAGCACCATATCCCGTGTAAGGATCTTGATTTATCTCAGGTTTTAGCATTACCTCCATCGTACCTGAAGTGCATTTGAGAAAGACAGAAAAAGTATAATATTTGCCTTGCTGGAAAATTAAATCCTGATATTTGAGCCAGGCATCCCAGGAATTTGCTCCTGCTGCGCCAAGAGTGGCTTTTACACAATAATCTCCTTCAATTGCATCTTCTGTAACCACTTCCCATGTAGCGCCGACAGCAGCGGAAGTATATGAAGTAAAGGGTGTTAGAACACCATCTTCAAAACCGCCGTTGGTGAGCAAGTTTTCTTGTCCATAGGATAAACAGTTTACCAATAAAACAATAAGCATCGTTAAGAATATTTCTTTTGTTTTCATAAGACCTGCTCCTTTCCATTACCTCAAACTATTTTGAATCATTTATCTGTATTTGCAGACAGCTTTTGCAATCTATGCAAATTCATGTACCTTGGGAAAATTAGATTACGTATTAAAACAAGCATAAATAATTCTCTATTGGTGTGCTTATTCCTGTTTAAAAATCCAAGCTTTTTACGACTTAGCTTTTTCTGAATATATATAAAGATGTTGATGATCTAACACAATATTATTTCTACCATATTTAGCACTCTGATGTCAAGTAATATATTCCCCTTAAGAATCAGTATTAATAAGTAATTGATATCAAATTACTTACAAAATGAACAGTTTAAAAACTTTTCAGATTAGCAAAGCAAGGAAGAATTAAAGAAATAATTACTAAAAGCATAACAAAAGCTGAAGCTGAACGATCCATGCAGGCTTCAGCTTGGACATTACATCATAACATGTTATACCAAATGTATTTAGACTATGTTCAGGGAATAACCATGTAATTCCTCTGAGCTATAAAATGCAATTATAAATAATTAACCTTTTATCTGTACTTTCCAAGAAAATTGGTATTTATTGAGCTCATTGACAACCGAAACTATGAATAAAAAAGGCTCAACTTTCCGATGTATTTATTGAACATTAACAAGTACATATCGGCAAAGGAGAGCCTATGGTTTCTGAATGGATTTTTCCAAAGTATTGGCAAGTAATGGTTAATACTCTCGGTTCTGCCCTGCATCAATGTTCGACATTTCGCATGGCAGTAGTATTTGCAGCCATGCTCTTTCCAGAGGCAGAAAAACCATCACAAGCTGGCTTCGAGCAGCAGAAATAAGCCGCCTCTACAACGACCACTATTATTTTATCAGTTCGCTTGCAGAAAAATTTAAGGGGACAGGTACAATTTTGGCCAGCCGTTGATTTAATGCTTTGGACAGCGTTTGTTTGAATGAGAGAAAAACGGAAAAACGCTCTTGACAACCTATTATAGGATACATATCATAAAACTGTAAAGTGAATAATAGCGAATTCGGCGTTTTACATTCGGGGCGAAATAAAGGGGTCCGGTACAATTTATGCGAGTGACATTAATAATTGATTTGACTCGGGATGGCCTTAATATTCAATTCAGAATATATACAAAACAGCCGTAAATTGCGGCTATTCTGACAGGCATAATTATGCAATCCGATTCTACAGGCAGTTACTAACCTCGTGGCCGGAGGTGCCGCATGCTCCATATGCTGCGATGCGCATGGCTATTGAATACAGCAAGCTTGACGATGAATGAATTAAAAGGGTGGGTTAAGTTTTAGCCGGTGTTGATATAACGCATGACATTGGATGCGGGACGCATCCGTTTCGGAAAAACATATGCTCCGTACGATGAAAAGGAACCGTCACAACAATTCTTGTACGCGAAATACGGGCAGGGCCGGCTTTGGGAAGAAGCTGCAGGCAGGACGGGAGAATGCTTATGTTTATCCACTCGATTTTTTGTCCATGAGTCCGAGCAGATTCATCCATGTGGCGCATCTGTCGGGCCATGTGGAGATGGGACCGAATCTTGTCTCGATAGCTGAGCCGTGCGAGCCTTTGAGGTAAATGTGCATTTCTGCCGGGACTCTTGCCTTGCGAAGTGCCAGGTAAAAGTAAATGCTGTTTTCCACCGGCACGGTTCTGTCTTCGTTCGAGTGTACAAGGAAAGTTGGCGGCGTTTGGGACGTGACCTGCTTTTCGTTTGAAAAACTCTCGACGAGGTTCGTATCAGGATTTTGGCCCAGCAGGCTGCGTTTCGAGCCTCTGTGGGTAAAAGAATCGTCCATCGTAATCACAGGATAAAGAAGTATCATAAAATCAGGTCTGCAATTGGCTTTGTCTAAGTCATCTTTCGGTTCGTAGAAGTTCTTTTGAAAATGTGTACCGATACTCGACGCCAGGTGGCCTCCCGCGGAAAAACCCATAATCCCGATTCTTTCAGGATCGATGCTGAATTCCTTCGCTCTGCTTCTGACGATTCTCATCGCGCGCTGCGCGTCCTGCATGGGAGCAGGGTACTGGTAACCCCTGCCGTTCTGACGATAATCCAGGACGAAAGCAGAGATACCGATCGAATTGAGCCAGTTTGCTATCTGCAAACCCTCGCGATCCATTGAGACAAAACCGTATCCGCCGCCGGGACAAATTACAATGCCTGTCCCGATAGCCTTCTCCTTGTCAGGCAGGCAAATGGTCAGCGTGGGCTTGTCCCTCTCTGCATTTCCTTTCGCACCCGCGTAAATCGGCTCGATGCAATCCCTCGGCGGTTCCAGCTCCGCCACATCGTTACAAACCCCCGACATGTCCCCACCTTTCGCCACGTCGGCGAAATACGGCGGGTTGTAAATATCACCGTTGAGACCACTGCGTTCCGGCGAATACCACAGGCCCGCGTTAATCTTTCCTGCGAAACACAAGTGTATCAAGGAAGTCTTAAGAAGAAGTTGCGGTCCGTTCCTTTTATATTTCCCCAGAGCAGGATGTTGCTCATATCTCTCTTCCTGGCATTTTCTATTGCCCGGGTGAATTCTTCCGTATTTGTGACGGGCTCCTGGTTCACTTCCTTAATGAGTGTTCCCTCGGTTATGCCACTTTGACTTGCCTGCGAGAAGGAGTCGACTTTTATAACAATAACGCCTTTCTGGCCTTCGTAACCATAATACTGGGCTGTAGTTTCGTTCATGTCCTCGACTTCGAATCCTAATATGTTCGATACCGTCCGGACCTGCTGCTGTGTCTCTTCCACTTGTGCCGTAGCGGGTCGCCTGCCGAGCTCGACTTCGACTTTATCCCGTTTTCCGCTTCTCCATAAGGTTAAGACAACTTTAGTGCCCGGTTTGAGATTTGAAATTTTTGTCAGCACATCGAGGAAAGTTGAGACCGGTATTCCGTCGATTTCGAGAATAACGTCCTTGTGCGTCAAGCCTGCTCTGTAAGCGGCTGAATCTCTCATCACAGTTGAAAATATTACACCGGGCGTGTTGCCATCCAACCCGTAAATAGGGGCTCTATCCGGCGTAAGTGTCTCAATACCCTGAATGCCGAGCAGTCCTCGCTCGACCGTGCCGCTCTCGCGAATTTGCCTATAGGCGTAATTGGCCATATTGACAGGCACTGCGAAACCAATGCCGATATTTCCAGACGAGCCGGCAATAGCTGTGTTGATGCCGACAACCTTGCCGTCAAGATTGAGAAGGGGACCCCCGGAATTGCCGAAATTAATTGCCGCGTCAGTTTGAATGTAGTTTTCGATCTGATTCAGGTCAAAGCCTGTTCTTCCCGTGGCGCTGACTATACCAGCCGTAACTGTATGGGCCAGGCCGAGAGGATTGCCGATTGCAAGAACCCATTCTCCGACTTCAAGCTTATCTGAATCGGCGAATTCGAGGTAGGGAAAGTTCTTTCCATCAATTTTTATTACTGCGATATCGGATTCCGGGTCCGACCCGATTGTCCGTGCGACAAATGTCTCGCTGTTAGTAAGCTCTATCTCAATTTTACTGGTTCCCTCGACCATGTGATTGTTGGTGAGAATATAGCCATCGGGACTGATTAGAAAGCCCGAGCCCTGGGTCACGGCTGTTCGGGGCTCCCTCTCCTGACGCTGCCCGCGACGTCGCTGAGGTCCGAAAAAATAGTCGTATAATTGCGACTGACTATTATCCCGGACAACGATGGTCTCGGACCGTACGCTCACGACAGCCGGAGAAGCCTTTTGAGCTATAGACGAGAACGCCTTACCCATTTGACGTAAAGCCGCTATACTCTCCTGCTCGTCTGAAAATGATGCCGGAGCGTAAATCAGGAGAATTAAAATCGCCGAAAATACTGCAATTCGAAACAGTCTTGTGCTTTTTCCATCACGTATAAAACTCATTTTGGCCTCCCATGTCATGATTTCTGAAAAACCATGTTTAACTATTGTTCATGACCATTTTTCTACTGATAATAATACAATTCTACTTTCTAAGGCTTTATCGTGTCAAGTTTTTTCGCCTCAGAGTGGATGTGACGCATATCTTTTCAGGAAATATGGTTGTTGAAGTATGACAGGATATACTGTATAATGTTGAATGATTCTGTTTTATATTATACATTTATTCTTTTTCATAATGTGGAGTAAATCCAATGAGACTACTATGGGTTTTCAGAGCTATCTTTATCTTAATTATCGCGGCGGTGATTTTTGTCAATGTAAGCACGTTAGAGCTTGCGGAAAATGAGAACTCGGTCAGTTTCTGGACTGTATCACTGGCCGGGACGGGTCTGGCTTTATTCGTTCTTCTCCTGGACATCTTCACACCGAAGAACAAGCTCAGTGCTTTAGCGGGCGTCTTCTTCGGTCTGCTTGTCGGTGTATTGATAAGCAGTGCGCTGGCGCCGGTGATAGATATGATGGCCAAATCGTATGCGGTGAACCTGACCGATCCGGCTGTATATGCAATCAAATGGATTATGGGAATTTGCATATGTTATCTCGTCATCAGTGTCGTTATGAGGACAAAAGACGATGTGCGTTTTCTGATTCCCTACGTTGAGTTTGCCAAGCAGACGAAGGGACAGCGTCCGCTGATTCTGGATACTTCAGCGATTATAGACGGCCGCATAGTTGACTTATGCCGCAGCAAGCTCTTTGACGCACCTTTGATTGTACCGCGATTTGTACTTAACGAGCTTCAGCTGATAGCCGACTCGTCGCAAAAACTCAAGCGCAACCGCGGCAGAAGAGGACTGGACGTGCTTAATAAGCTGCAGTCGGACCCGGCGATCGATATCCAGATTGACGATTCGGTAGTGCCCGAAGTCGAAGAAGTTAAAGGTGTCGATCAGAAGCTGATGATGTTTGCAAAAGCCAGCAACGGCAGGGTTGCAACTACAGACTATAACCTCAGCAAAGTTGCACAGGTGCGTGACGTTGACGTTGTAAACATAAACGACCTGGCGAATTCGCTTAAGGTCGTCGCTCTGCCGGGCGAGACGATGGAAGTCAAGATTATAAAGCCCGGCGAGGAAGCTGAGCAGGGCATTGGCTACCTGGATGATGGAACGATGATTGTCGTCGAGGACGCGAGAAATAAAATCGGCAAAGAGCTCGTTATCAGTGTCACGAGCTCGCTCCAGACTTCTGCGGGAAAAATGATTTTCGGAAAATTCGAGGAATTTGCACAGAGAAGAGGCGATAGCGACTCGCGAAGACCTTACAACAGCAGAAGAACAGTCAGGCCGAATTTAAATGGACCCAATCCCTGAGTGACCAACAATATTCAAGTTCCAAAATAGTCCCTTTGCAGAAAAGGAGGCAGGCTATGGACTTTGGAATTTGTGCAGACTTTTTCCAGGCGTGCCGTAACAGGCCGACTCCGATTCTTACTGAGATTTTGAAAACTCGGAGAACAGGCTTTTTGCTTAACGACTCCTTTGCCCTGTGTCACTGAGTCGATTCAGTTTCATGTCCAGCCATCTTTCCATGTTCGAATAGAACAGTTCTCTCTGCTCGGGCGTGAAGTTTCTTACACCTGTGCCGTGGTGACTTTCCGGGACGACAATCTTTATAGCATCCGTTCGCCCGATGAGCTGCATCTGCGTTGACGACCATGCATCGAGTCCGCCGTAAATGTAGATGACACGGTCAGCTTCATATTGAAGAAAGTGATAGACAAAATACATCGTCGCGGGATTAAAAACGATTTTTGCACCCGGCGGACATATTACGAGATTAGTCGGATTCTTCAGGACTTTCATGTATTGCTTGAAGTCCGTAATGTCGTAGTTGTAATAGCCAATCTCCGTGAACGCCTGGT
>JARRRJ010000341.1:0-3583 GCA_037380865.1 Sedimentisphaerales bacterium | reverse complement strand
TACACAGTCCATGCACAGTGTGGAGAACATGACGATGGCGATGATATTACTATTGAAGTTGTCGGAGTGTACAAAGTAGTCGATTTCACCGGCTTTGTAGTGGGTAGTGAAGGACCTTTATATCCTACTGATTGTATTGAAGCTTATCAAGTATCTGTTATAAATCTTATAGCTATACCTTATCCCGGCTTATCACTTCCTTCTGAAGGGGTACAATGGAGCGTTGTAGGGCCTGCTGGTTCAAATGCAACTGTGGATAATATGGGGGAATGGGTTGGTGTGGGGATTGGAGCACAAGTATCCAAATTCGATAAATATGGAGATTATACTATAACTGCAAAATATGGTGAAACAGATATGGGAGACAGTATTATAGTAAAATTTAACCTTGTGAATGAAACATCTTATTTCCAATACACGGCTGAATATGGAGAGTTAGCATATGAATGTCCTGATCTTGGATATGACGATTGGTGTGATGGAGAAGATGGTTTTGAAATTGATGATTGCTACAACAAACTTGAATTTTCATGTTGTCAATCAGACGGCACGGGAGGACATGGTGGTTGTGCCCTGCGGGTATTTTATAACGAAAATCTATTAGATTCATGCATATTTGGTGGTGATCCAACTCCAGAAAATCTTGTATATCGTACTATGGCTACTATAGAAGGAACTGATATACAAGTTTATAAAAAGATAAAACACTGTAATGAGGCTAAAGCCAAAGGCCCAGATTCTGGGGCTTGTGATGGTTATTACTGTAGCAAGTTTTATTATTATGATGTAACAACTGGAGAAACACCAACAATAATTTGGCGAAGAAATCAAAATAATGTTGTGACAGAGCCTGATGATGAGGATGATGAGGATTGTGATGGGCATTAAAAATATAATCTATGAAAGGATATAAAAATGATTTATAAAATTGGGAATACTATAAGACTAATAAATATGCTTATTGTGACAGTAATATTTGTTTTACTTTGTCCTATTAGAGTTTCAACTGGTCTGGCAGTTAATATTCCCTTCAATGGAACTGCCAGTGGCGGTAAGCTCGTAATTGGCTATATTCCAGATTCTCATTCTGTGCATATAAGTAATATTTCAATAGATACTACTGAAGGAGAATCTGCAGAATCTGTTGTAAAACATTTAGCGGAGGCAATTACCACTTCTGATGCGATATTTAGCAAAATAACCAAGAATCCAGCAAATGCAGAGTTAATGAGGAAGGAGATGTCCCAGGAAAATACTCTAATTATACGTGGATTATATAGTGATTATATCCTCGCAGGAACAGAAACGGGTTTAGGAATTCCAAAACCTCCTCTTTATCTCAGTGCTTACTATGATAAAAAGGCCAACACGATTGACGTCAAGTGGATTAATCCTTCAGGAAATAATCAATACGATTCTTTAGCTATTAATTGGAGCTACAGAAACTATGCTGGTGACACTTTCGAAAAAGTACATGGAGGATCTATTTGGGATACACCAAGACATTTTACAATAAAGCTTCCAGAAGATATTAATGATATAAGTACTGATATCTGGATTAGGGGTTATCGACATGAAATACCTATAAAAGAAATGCGAGTTCAAGGTCTTATTTTAAGTGATAACGTTATTCCATCAGATGCCGCGGCTATTTCTATCTCAAGTAACGGTTATAGTATGGAAGAAACGAATGGGATCCCCTTTTTTGAAGGGATTGCGCCAAATTGGTCAGCGTGGAGCTATTCTCCAAAGATTGATTTTTCTGATTTTGAGCAAGGTGAAAAATATGCAGGAGTTCGTCGATATCAACCTACAAAATCATTATCAACAAAGCCATACTACCAAATTATTAAAGCACCATTTGGGGGAGTTGCACACGGTGTGTATAGGAAATTTATTGGTTTGACTTCTGGTCATACTTATAGATTAACCGCATGCCTCTCGACAATGGAGATGGATTCAATAAAGAAAAATTGGTCATATTCACTTTATGTTACTACAAATCCTCCAGATGGGAAAAATCTTACGCCGGAGCAGATGGCTGGAAAAGCTTCACTCCCAAATGGCGAAAAGGGACCCGATGCTGGACAAATATGCTATTTTGATCCTAACAATACAACAAAAGGGAATTTCGTTTATGCTATTACAGATTATAGTAGACGCCGCGATGGTACTATAAGTTCAAATATTACTTTGCCAAATAATGTTAATGAAATTACCGTATGGACAAAATTTATTTGTGAAGATAATAGTGGAAAAGTAGTATTTTCTGGTGTAAAGCTTGAAGATATCACATCTATTCAAAAACCTAAAGAACCTCAACAAATTATTATGGAAGAGCAAGAAAGTGAAATTGAACTACTCAAATGGATTCAAGAAAATCAAAAAGTTATTTCCAATGAACGTGTAAGGAAAATTGTTCCGTCGAAACTTACGTTCAAAAACAATAATTTTAATTTAGGTGATATCAAACCTAATAGCACAAACACAGCCGTTTTTAACTTTACCAATGACAGTAATGAGCCGTTAGTTATCAAAGATGTTACAAAATGCTGTGGAGCTATTATCAAACTTGATAAAAATGAGCTTGCTCCAGGCGAATATGGAACTTTAACGGTAGAGTATCGAACCGGCATAGATACAGGAATATTCAGAAGGGGAATAGGGCTTATTACAAATGAACCTAATTGCAATCCTATCGGGTTGACAATCACAGGTACAGTAATTCAGACTTTGAAGTGGGAACCTAAGAGTTTTGAAATATTTTCTTTTGGCCAGGATATGGAATGTCCCGAAATAACAATTAAAAGTCTGAATAATACTTCTTTTTCTATTCAGAATTTTGCTTCTTCAGGTAATTGTTTTTACGCTGATTTCAATCCTAATTATACAGCCACGGAAATTATTCTGAAGCCGAAGATTAATTTAGAGAAACTGAGAGAATTAACTTCCAATAGAGGTTCTATTGTTATAGAGCTTAATCACCCCGATTATAAAACGATCACATTAAACTTCGATATAGTTCCATCTCTTCAGGTTACGCCAGCTCAGATTCTTGTTTTTAATGCTGACATGAACGAACCAATAACTAAATCTATTGTATTGCAGGATAACCAGAATCAGAATAATGCAAATATTTTTGGCCAGATAGAATCTATCATTTCAGAAAATGGGTCCAAAGTTGAGATTCTAAAATCTGCAATGGTTGATAAGAAATGTGAGTTTGATTTAAAAATTACCCCAAAGGATAATAAAAATACGGAATCTCACTCGAAAGACAATATCGTAATAAAAATGAAAGATGGTCGCCGAGTTAGTGTGCCTTTAATAAAATCTAAATCTTACATAATTAAAATGTGAGAGATAGAATTGAAGGTGTCAGGTACAATTATGGATCGCTGGTGATATAACGCCTGGGACAGCGTCTGTTTGGATGAGAGAAAACCGAAAAACACTCTTGACAGATGTTTCAGAATCCATATCATAAACTTATTGAGTGAATGAGTGCGAATACAGTTTTACTTCGGGAAAATAAAGTCTGTTTATGTTTTAAGGAGCAAAAGCTTATGAAGCAAAAGAATCA
>JARRRJ010000340.1:0-6120 GCA_037380865.1 Sedimentisphaerales bacterium | reverse complement strand
CATGATCGATAGCATCACTCTGAATCTGCAGGGTATCGGTACCGTATTCCAAATCGTACGTTACGCTCCTTGTCTTGCCCGGGAGCTTGCCTTTTTTGCGTATGGGCACAAATCCTGCTCCGAGTCTTTCAGCAACGGTAGCTCCGAAAATGAAGCCCCTGGCTTCAATCGCTGCTACGTAATCGATTTTCGAAGCTCCGAAACCGCAACAAAGCGCATTGATCGCGGCTGTAAACGCCCTCGGATGAAGTAATATCGGCGTTATATCACGGAATAAGATACCTTCTTTCGGCCAGTCGGGGAACTCGCGAATGTACGCACGAAGGTCAAGTTCTTTGCTCATCTGTAACATTCCTTTTTCTGGCAAACAACAATACTAAAGGCCTTCATCAACATTATTTCCAGCCTGTATGTTTATCTTTTAAATACTTTGAAGAATAATTGCAAGCATAATCATTAATGGAAAAATAGAAGAAATGTAATATTAACCTGAAGTGACTGATGTGAGCTAAAGTAATTCTTTAACTTCAGTCACTCTCGTGCTTCGTAGCGTAGGCTACTACGCAGAGTAGCATTTCATTTTAGGCAATTCATGCACTAATTTTATTAGACTATTCCTCAATCATATATTCATAAAGCTTGGTTAGAGCATCGCGCCTGAGCTGGCGAATCCTCTCTCGTGTCAGGCCGAGCTTCTGGCCGATTTCCTTAAGAGTCATCGGTTTCTTCTTATTGAGTCCGTAATGCAGCTTGAGAATTTCCGCCTCGCGCGGGTCAATTTCGTTGAGCAGTCTCAAAGCTTTGGCCTTTTCTTCAATTGCTACGAGAACATCCTCAGGCTTGCCTGCGTTTGTGTCTTCAAGAATTGCTTCGAGAAGCTGGTCTTCTTCGGGTCCTTCGGCGAAGTTGTTTTCGCCGTTCGAACCGAGGACTTCAACAATGCGGTTTATAACCTTGGCCTTGCGAAGCGGGAGTTTCATAATATCAGCCATTTCCTCGACTGTCGCGTTCCTGCCAAGCGTACTTTCCAGCTCCGATGTAGTGTGTCGCCACTGATTTATCAGCGCGACCATATAAGTTGGGATGTGAACAGGCTGAACGTTCTCAAGTAATGCACGCTTGATGCTCTGTTTTATCCACCATGCGGCGTAAGTGCTGAAACGCACACCTCTGCACGGGTCGAAATAGTCGACTGCCCTGATAAGACCGAGGTTTCCTTCTTCGATCAGGTCGCCCAGACCCATGCCGCGATTAGCGTATTTCTTCGCGATGTTTACCACCAGCCTGAGATTGCTCCGAACGAGCTGCTCTCTGGCATAAGGATCATTTTCTTTAACAATGAGTGTGCCCAGGGATTTCTCTTCTTCCGTAGATAACAGGGGCGCCTCGTCTATTTCCTTCAAGTATTCTTTTAGTGTAATATCAAATGCCATAACCCAAACTCACAATTACATGTTTATAGGACCACATAAAAACACAATGTAAACAAGATGGCTTTGAGCGTTTGTTGTTCTGCCTTGAGCTATCTGCTACAGAATGATTATCGACAAGAATGACGTGCAGGTTAACGAGCTATTTTAAAGTTATAAAGCCCTGGTAAATTGAAGATGGAATACAATTTATGTTCACAAAATTCAGAGAAAAACATATAATCAGGCCTTATGAAACGAAATAAAACCAGAACAGTAAAAGTCGGCTCTGTAAATCTCGGCTCAAGACACGAAATCGTAATCCAGTCGATGACAAAAGTCTCGACAACAGATGTAGAGCGCTGTGCAAATCAGGTCAGGAAGCTTGTCGATGCAGGCTGTGCGTTAGTCAGAATAGCAGTCCCGCGACGCGTGGATACAGATGCCTTCGCAAAAATAGTACAGAAAGCCAGTGTGCCTCTTATCGCTGATATACATTTCAGTCCTGAACGAGCAATAGAAGCCATCGAAGCAGGAGCGGCGAAAATCAGGCTCAATCCGGGAAATATCAAGATTCCCAAAGATATTGTTCGCATAATCGACGCGGCGAAAATGCACAACATTGCGATTCGCGTCGGAGTCAACGAAGCAAGCATCGCAGATTATCAAAATGAAGACATACCCGACGAAAAACGCGTCGCTCTGA
Organism: Sedimentisphaerales bacterium; assembly: GCA_037380865.1. Taxonomy (GTDB): domain Bacteria; phylum Planctomycetota; class Phycisphaerae; order Sedimentisphaerales; family Anaerobacaceae; genus JAFGPS01. The sequence continues at coordinate 4,005 of JARRRJ010000340.1, read as the reverse complement.
TGCTTCGCGAAATGAAAAAATACGTGCGCCTGTTTGAGAGACAAGGCTTTAACGAAATCGTTCTCAGTGCGAAAAGCAGCAACGTAATGCGAACCATCGAAATCAACCGGAAACTGAGCGAAACTTTCGACTACCCGATTCATCTCGGTCTCACACATGCAGGCCTGCCTGAAGATGCAGAGGTTCCTTCGGCAGTGACATTAGGAACTTTACTTTCCGAAGGAATCGGCGATACAATTCGCGTCAGTGCCGCAGGCGACCCTGTCGAAGAAGTCAAAATCGCAAAAAAGATTTTAATCGCGCTGGGTTTGCGCGAGCGCACGAAGCCTGAACTGGTCGTCTGTCCCACCTGCGGCCGGGCGGAAATAGATATAGTCAAACTTGCGCGAAAAGTCAAGAAAGCCATGAGCGATATAAACAAGCCTTTGCGAGTCGCTGTAATGGGCTGTATCGTCAACGGACCAGGCGAAGCCGCAAATGCTGACGTCGCGTTATGTGCCGCGAAGAACAAGGCATACATTTATAGAAAAGGAAAAAGAGTTGCGATTGTCCCTGATTCTGAAGCGATCACAGAACTTTTAAATCAGCTTAAAACATTACTTTGATATGCAGAACAAAGAAACTGATAAAACTTCAGAGCAACTGAGAAAAACATTTTGGCGATTTATTGTTGTTGTCATCTTCGGTATCGCGTTAGGTTACTTTGAAGCCGCAGTCGTTGTCTATTTGAGAGAAATTTTTTATCCTGACGGATTCACCTTTCCGCTCGTGATATTCAGTATCGACGAGCAATTCAAAAGGCTTTTCCTCACTGAAGTAGGAAGAGAAGCCGCTTCGTTAGTAATAATTATTACCGGCGCATGGATTTTTGGGAGAAATCGCCGCCAGTTCGCCGCGTATTTCCTGACTATCTTCGCAGTTTGGGACATTTTCTATTATGTCTGGCTCAAAGCTCTTCTCGACTGGCCCGCATCGATAATGGACTGGGACATTTTATTCCTAATACCAATGACCTGGGCGAGTCCCGTGCTCGCGCCTGTGTTGTGTTCGGCGGTAATGCTTGTATTCGCCGCGATTATATTATACAGTGACAGCATCGGAAGGAAATTCACGACAACTTATTTCGACTGGCTCGCTTTCACCCTTGCAAGCCTTATCATAATAGTCTCCTTCTGCATCCCGGGTCCCTATACCGAGCAGGCGGACTATAACTCATATTTCTACTGGCCCTTATTCGGCGCAGGACTCCTTTTAGCTATCGGAACATTCATTAAGTGCATCATCAAATCTGAACAGGCGATAGCTGAAACAGCGTGCGCCCACTAAGCAATATCCTGTTTTGGATTGTTTGGTTTTCCAGCTTGACAACAGATGGGGATATAATAAATTATTGGATAATTATTAATGGAGATCAAATATATGAAGAAATCGACAAGCATATTTCCGCTCTTTTTGCCACCGGCTATTATTTCCGAAAAGATATCCTTATAAAATATCACATCTCGGGTCAGAAATCGGCACTTCAAGCTATGCAGAGGTATAGTGCTAATCCCAGCACACATGCGAAAGTTATGCTTTATCAGGAAAAATATCAGGGACATAAGAATGCTCTAATTAAACTTGGTTACCTGGCTGAGCGAACATTTAGTACAAAATATCTCACTCTTTCCGGGTCTGAAATGAAAAAGGCAACAGACGAGTTTCTACAGATACAACCTGGATCTTCATATAGTATTGGCGGAACCGGAGGTCTTGAGATAAGGATAACATGCCGATCAGATTTAATGCCCGCATGGGAAGAGCTGATAAAAAAATACGATATTCCGCCCGAAGATCCGAACATGACTGGCGTACCTGTAGACTCAGCAAAATAAGCCACGAAGGAACACAAATTTTAAAAGTAAATTTTTTGCCCGTCTGCTGTCTTCTGTTAAAAGAGATAAATCAACCAAGTATAAAACTCAGTATCCCATAACTGTAGCTGAGCACTTTAATTCTCTCGAGAAAACAAAAACCATCCGAATCGTAAATTATACATCCTATGCTTGTTTTTCGTCTCGATTGTATAGGCTAACCGGAGATAGGGCGGAAGTTTAAATTGGGCGGATCGTAAAAGCCCTTCTACCGAGGATACATGAGACCTTAAGACTCGCTGAGGCAAGTATTTAGAAATTTGTCTAATCAAGAGGATGGAAGTTCGTATTTGCTTGACAGCCGTTCTTTTTGGCAATATTATTGATAGAAATAGTAAGGGATACCAGTATGGGAAAGAGATTCAAGGTGAATCTGCAATTTCTGGTTTTGGGAGCCGCTCTTGTTTTCGGTGGGGCGAGAGCATCTTTTAATAGTTTTGACACTACTCGCAATCTTAACGAATTGCGGATTGGCACATCACGGAAATATCTTCACGGCCGTTTTGAAACAGCCGCTCTAAAGGTTAACACTTCCGACCCGCAAACGATATAAATACTGGAGACACATCATGAATGAGCATGAAAGCAAACCAGACAAGGAGGAACTGAAAGATTGCGGCATACCTACAGCCGCGTATCACGACGGAGCGATGGGAGCCGGAGCAGGTATCGGTCCTTACAAGATCCTCGGCATTCTGGGTGAAGGCGCCTACGGGATTGTGTACCTGGCGGAACAGCAAAGGCCGGTAAAACGCAGGGTAGCACTGAAGGTCATTAAACCTGGCATGGACACCAAGCAAGTAATCGCGCGCTTCGAAGCCGAACGCCAGGCTCTGGCACTCCTCGACCATCAGAACATCGCTCACGTCCTCAACGTTGGTGCCACCGACGCGGGACGCCCGTACTTCGCGATGGAATACGTCAAAGGAGTACCGATAACCGAACATTGCGACAGATACAAGCTGACCATTAAGGAACGGCTGGCGCTCTTCCTGGAAGTCTGCGAAGCGATTCAGCATGCCCACCAGAAGGGAATCATTCACCGCGACATCAAGCCCTCCAATATCCTTGTGTCCTTCGAGGACAAGAAGTCAATTCCAAAGGTGATCGACTTTGGCATTGCCAAAGCGATGAGCCAGCCGCTGACCGACCGAACGCTTTACACCGAGCGCGGTCAACTTGTCGGCACGCTCGAATACATGAGTCCTGAGCAGGCGGAGATGACCAGCCAGGACATCGACACGCGATCGGACATCTACTCGCTCGGCGTCGTGCTGTATGAACTCCTGACCGGCGTGCTGCCCTTCGAGAGCAGCACGCTTCGTGACGGCAGCCCGGATCACTTGCGACAGGTCATCCGCGAGCAGAACCCCAAGACGCCAAGTGCGCGTGTCAGCCACCTGACGCAAGAGGATGTTACGCTAATCGCCGACCGGCGTCGCAGCGATACCGGCGCGCTCTGTCGCATGCTTCGCGGTGATTTGGACTGGATCACACTGAAGGCGATGGAGAAGGATCGCACGCACCGCTATAGTTCGGCCAGCGAACTGGCGGCCGACATCAGACGGCACCTGAAAGATGAGCCGGTAATGGCAGGACCGCCGAGCACGCTGTATCGCATGCAGAAATACCTCCGCCGGCACCGGGCGCTGGCCACCGGCGCCGCAGCCGTCCTGCTTGTGCTCCTGGCTGGCATGGCGAGCACAGCGATCTTTGCCTTCAAAGCCGACCGCCAGGCCTACTCCGCACAAATGGTGCGGGATTTTCTAATTTATGATCTCCTGGGTTCGCTGACCCCTGAGCAGCTTAAGAGTCCATCTGTCGGAGTTCATTCCATGGTCGACTCCGTTTTAAAACAGGTGGAAGTCAGATTCGCTCATCTGCCTCTGGAGGAAGCATTAATTAGTCAGACGCTGGGAGAATTGTACGTCAAGCTCGGAGACTATGCGGCCGGTGAAAAGCAGCTTGATCGTGCGTATAACCTCCGTAGGCTGCACTTGGGCGAGGAACATCCTCTCACTCTTGTCTCAGAGAGCCATCTTGGTCGGCTGTACTTTTCCCTGGCAAGGTATGAAGAAGCCGAATCCCCCCT
>JARRRJ010000339.1:0-3602 GCA_037380865.1 Sedimentisphaerales bacterium | reverse complement strand
CGTCGCAAAGCGGCGTGCTCCTTCGAGCTTACGCGCATAAGAAACCTGTCGCTTCCAGTGATGTCGGAGCAATGGGAGAGATTGTTTGTTCGGATGGAACAGGTGAAGTTGCCGAACCAGGTAATGAAAAGCTACTGGCTCTGTCAATTAATACCGTTTTAGAAAACCTCGACAAATATAAATCTAATTACACTCCCGAATTGGAAAGCAAATACGATTGGGAGCATATCGGCAGATTGACTCTACAATGCTACGAAAAGGCAATTGCACAGAAAACGAATCGGTAAAAATGCGCATCTGTTACATTTCAACTGGAAAATTTTCTCATATAGATCATTATCTTGAATATTTCAGGCAGACGGGACATGATGTTCACTTTGTCTGTCTGTCACCGAGTCCGAAAAGGTCGGTCCCAACATATAATCTCGGGATCGGTCAAAAGTACTCGCAAACACATGGCAAGTGGAAATATCCTCTAAGCATGATTCGTGTGCGAAAGCTTATACGCAAGATCAAACCTGACATTATACATGCGCACTATGCTACGAGTGGTGGCATGGCGGCTCTGGTTTCCGGCTTTCATCCTGCGATTGTCACAGTTCACGGAAGCGACTTGATAAGCCGCGTAAAATCCCCAGTATGGCGCCCACTGTTGAAAAGAATATTTGACTACTCTGATTGCATAAACGTAGTATCACGCGAGCTTGCTGAGATAGCTTTGAGCCTTGGTACAAGGGAAGAAAAAATCGAAATCTTAACACCCGGTATCGATACAGAAAAGTTTGCATTTGTTGAAAGATCAGATTCTGAAAGAACGTCTCCTTTAAGAATGATTTGTACGAGACGGCTGGAAGGTATCTTTGATCATTACACTATTCTTAATGCTCTATCTATCCTGGAGGAAAAAAAGATAAACTTCGAAATGACTTTCGCAGGTAGTGGTTCACTTTTTGGTGACTTGAAACAGCGTGCCGAAAATCATGGGCTCAGCGACAGGATCAACTTTTCAGGCAGAGTGCCAAATAGCGATTTACCTGAAGTGCTTGCTAATCATGATATATATTTATCTGCTTCGAGATGGGATGGGACAAGCCTGTCCCTCTTGGAGGCAATGGCTTCGGGATTGTTCCCAATTGTATCGAATATTAATGCCAACGCCGCTTGGATACAAGACGGATTTAGCGGATTCTTACATAGAGTTGGGGATGCTGATGATTTGGCAAGCTGCATTTTAAGATTTTTCAATCATCCTGAAATCAGACAAAAAGCTATTCAGCATAACAGGCAGAAAGTCTGTAAAATGGGAGATAGAAATACTAATATGAAACTCCTTGAATCTGCCTATATGAAACTCATTGCGAAATAAGCTATGCACATACTTTATCTTCATCAGCATTTTGCGACGCCAAGCGGCAGCACTGGAACGCGCTCTTATGAATTTGCGCGCCGATGGGCACAATCGGGCCATCAGGTAACACTAATCACGGGTTACTATGACATAGGCGGCCTTGATTTAGCCAAGGGACGAAAGCAGACTGTCAGTGGGATTAAGGTAGTTGTTGTCGGAACAAGATATAGCAATAAGCAGTCATTCATAAGAAGAATTGCTTCTTTTCTTTCTTTTTCCTTTTTCAGTATCCTTGCAGGTCTGCGAGTCAGGAACGTGGATGTAATTTATGCTACGAGCACGCCTTTAACTGTTGGAATCCCTGCGATAATCCTCAAATGGCTCAAGCATATTCCCTTCGTTTTCGAAGTGCGCGACCAGTGGCCTGAAATACCTATCGAGCTCGGAATTATAAAAAACCGCCTATTGATTCACATGCTTCTATGGCTGGAAAGGACAATTTATAAGCAAAGCTCTTCGATAGTAGCGCTCTCGCCAGGCATGGCCGAAGGTATTAAAAAAGTCATGCCCTGCAGTAAACAAATAAGAGTTGTCACGAACTGCTGTGACACAAGCATCTTTAAACCTGAAGTTGATGGCTCAGAAATCCGTATAAAATACAACTGGGCTAACAGGCTTGTCCTATTGCATTTCGGAGCTATGGGAAGAGTTAACAGTCTGGAATTTGTTCTCCGAGCCGCACAAAGGTTGCGTGACAATCCGAACATTCATTTCGTTTTAGCAGGTGACGGCAGCCAAAAGCGAACGCTCATAGAAAAAGTGAAATCTCATAATATGAAAAATGTCGAGATACTCGATGCGAAACCAAAGGCTGAACTCACCAGGCTGGTCGCGGCGTGCGACGTTTCTATTGTTACAATTGCAAACTGCAAAATACTGGAGCAAAACTCTGCGAACAAGTTTTTCGATTCCCTGAGTGCGGGTAAACCTGTTTTGCTGAATTATTCAGGCTGGCAGCGAAAAATACTTGAAGAAAATAACGCAGGTTTCGGTTGTGATCTGTGCAGTCTTGAGCAGTTTGTGGAGAAGATTCGATTTCTCGAAACGCATAAAAACCAAATCGCTCAGATGGGATTAAACTCAAGACGAATTGCTACAGAACAGTATGATCGTGATAATATCGCCGCTTCTGTTCTGTCACTGCTTCAAGAGCATGTCACGTCATGATAGGACAGGATGAACTTGTAGTAATGCAGAATTTCTGTCTGCCAATCAGCGTTTCGCCGCGAAGAATCACTGCTTCACTATTAATTATTTTCACACTTTCGTCCTATCACTTTCCGGCGTTTTGTTCCTGAGATTTATCAATCTAACTTTCGCAGTAAGAACAGCTTGTCTTGTCAGTTTCCCAGACTGTTACACAGTGCAAAAGCTGTTTTGGAAACTTCTTAACAAGCCTATCCCATGCAAAAACAGCAATATTTTCAATAGTTGGCTGTACCTGTGAGAAATGCTTAATATCGAGATTGAGGTTTTTGTGGTCGATAAGACTTATAAGTTCGCCGTCCACTACTTTCTCAAAATTCCCGATTGAAAATTTGTTCTCGGCAACCGGCATTTTTATAGTTACTTCTATAACATAATTATGTCCATGGCCCGTAGGATTTGCGCATTTGCCGAAAACTTTCAGATTCTGCACATCCGTAAAATCAGTGTTCCAAAGTTTGTGCGTAGCCGCGAATTCAAATTTTTCACTGAAGAAAAACATACTGGAATCCTCCAAGCTTAAAATTATTTTACGAAACGGGTTCAGTTTCAGGCTCAGCTTACTTAAGCGAGCTTCCCCAAATTTGTCCTCAAGTTCAGTTCGAGCCAAATGCAGAATTTCCTTTATTTCAGAAAAATCCATATGCTTTGCCATGCGAAAATTTTCCCTGACTTTTGTCAAAAAAACGGGCACAGCATATTCACGAACTCTACTATCTATTTCCGAGACATTGACAATAAAGCCGGTATCAGGATTCACTTCGCTGACAAGCTCGACTGACAACTCGAAAAAGATCGCCAGACCCTCGCCGGACGGCATCGATGCGAAAGAGTTTGCCCCCTGGGACTGTTCCCGCAAAAAAGGATTAACCGAAAAACGCACCTGTCTGGCAAGTCTGTGCATCTAAACTGTCCATCTCACTTCTTGTGCATGAGGCTAAGCACTTCGCTTCTGGTCCTGGGGTCCCTCAGGAAAATGCCTCGAAGC
>JARRRJ010000338.1:0-3606 GCA_037380865.1 Sedimentisphaerales bacterium | reverse complement strand
TCCTACGACGAGCATTTGTTCCCCGGTAGAATCTATCCCATCGAGAATAACCTTTTATGCGGACAGAATCGTAGTTATGACCTCTGCTTTGAATTGCTGACGGAACAACGCCGGGTTATCTGGGATCAGCCTTTTACAGGAATTCGACAGTGGCCGAACTATACAGAAGACACTTCCATGGCGATTGAGCCGAATGAAAGTGAACTTGTAATAATAAAGCAAACTGCTGATGACTGGTTCTGCGAATGTGCTGAGCCTGTTACCGCGATTACATGGAATGGTTCTTACATAGGATATGGATATGAGCCTAATAAATGCTCTGAAGTAATACAGCCGCGCAGGCCGGACTATTTCCTTCTGACAATCAGGGACAATATCTTAGTGGAAGGCGAAGAGGATTATAATTGTCCGGATGAAATAATCTGGCAATATAAAGCATATCATTACGACGAGGTTATGGCTGGCTATGATAATAATCCACGAGGTGAGCCTAACGAGCCTGTCTTCCGATACTCAGTAAAACTTTCACCGCAAGCATGGTTCCAACAGGGAATACCCGAAAATATTTATTGGTTCAGCGTTGAAGCTGTATTCAAAGAGCCTATTACTGAAATCCCATACTCATGGGGCTGGACAAATCATTGTCATGTATTCGGTTCTTCCTTTCTTGAATCTGGTGAGTCTGAAGAGTCCCAATGGCACTTGCTATCTGACTCAATTGTATGGCCGGTCGACAAATCATTCATGCTCCTGACCGGGCCGGAACTTAAACCTGTCGCTCATTGGAAATTTGACGAAATCGAAGGAACAACAGTTTTTGATTCAGCACTATCTCATGACGGGCAGCTTTACGGCGGAAACTGGAGTGACGGCCTGATAAACGGTGCTTTGGAGTTCGATGGGCTTGATGATTACGTGGACTGTGGGGATAGTAATGCGCTCGGTCCTGAAAACCTGACAATAGCGTTGTGGCTTCGTCCTGAAGAGAAAGAGGGACTTGAATATATTGTTTCCAGGACTCAGATGCAAACCGAGGATATGGATTATGCTATTTTGCTATGGCCGGATGGAAAAGTTGAGTTTTTACTATCGCAACATGACAGTGATCCTGTCTCTATTGTATCCCAAAGTCAGATTCCCCGAAATGAGTGGAGCCATGTTGCAGTCATGAGTAATAGCGAACAGGCATCCGTTTATGTAAATGGAAATTCAGATACAGCTTCATCAGTTGTTCAGAGAGCTATTTACAGAAAATACCGATTTGTTCTTGGATCTTTAGTTGGCCAGTCAAATTTTTTCAAAGGGAAATTTGATGATGTATATATCTTTGACAAAAATCTTTTAAATGAGCAAATCACAGAATTAATCACTGATTTAGAATAATTACAAAAGTTAGAGAAAATTTGGTCATTTTGGCGTAATAACAAATACCGGAAACAGGGCGGCTCTTTCAATTAAATACCCAGCTCAATTACAACAATGACGGCGCTGGAAAATAGAGTTTTTCATATAACTTAGTGTCGACGGCAATAAATAAACCTTAATCGGTCAGTTCGAGTAATAAGCTTGAATTCGCGGCGAGGATATAATATCATATAGTGAAGCTGTAGATCGAGTTTATCTTTAGATATTCGTCTAAATAATTTGTAGCGAATATTGCCTCTTTTTTAATCGTGAGCGCAAAATGCAAAATCCGCGTTATACTCTTCAGACCATTATCAAATCAGCAATTGTCGCGATTCTTGTGATATACGTTTTTATTCCGGCCTCCGCCGCAAAAGGGGACTGGGTAAGCGAAGCTAACGCGAGAATCGAGCAGATACGCAAAAGGAACGTGCAAATTACAGTAATCGATTCGAATGGAGGTCCAGTCAGCAACATTTTTGTACAAATAGACCAGGTACGGCATCGCTTTGCCTTTGGTACATGTCTTGCCTATGGGCCTTTGGAAGGTAATAGCAGTTACAGTGATTTCGTTCTCGACCATTTTGAGTGGGCTGTGTGTGAAAATGAAATGAAATGGGCTTCCAACGAAGCCAAAAGAGACATTGAGACCTACAACCAGGCAGATTATATAGCCAACTGGTGTGCAAGCAACAACATTATTTTGCGCGGCCATAATGTTGTTTGGGAGACCGGCAGTCAGACGCCGGGTTGGGTATCGTCTCTGGGTTGTAACACGTATCCAAATCCGAGTAATAAGCTGGAGGAAATTGACGAGCGTATTAACAGCATAGTTGGACGCTATAAAGGCCAAATAGTGCAGTGGGATATCAATAACGAAATACTTTCCGGTCACTTCTATGATTGTCTGGGTGAAGCAGGGCGTGCCCATTTTTTCGAACTTGCAAACCAGATAGACCCTGAATGCGCAATGTATATGAACGAATATTCCGGCAATTCATTTGGCAGTTATAATGGTGACGCATATGCAAGACGTGCTAATGGCCTGATCGCCCTCGGAGCGCCAATTGAAGGACTTGGTATTCAGGCGCACGTCAAATCACCTTTTCAGCCTGAGAAATACTATAACAATGTCCTTGAAGAACTCGCTTTGGTGGGTCTGCCCATCATGGCTACTGAATATGATACCGATGCATCCGCCGAATCTCAACGCGCCGACGATCTTGAGAATTTCTACCGCATATGCTTCAGCCATCCCAGTGTAAAAGGCATAATCATGTGGGGATTCTGGAAAAACTCTGTTTGGCGCGGCAGCGGAATTGTAAACAGCGACTGGACTCTAAATGAAGCGGGCGTTAGATACGAAGAGCTGCTGGATGAATGGACAACAGAAGAATCCAATTTCACGGACTCATCAGGTAGCGTGAGTTTCAGGGGATTTTACGGGACATACGAGATAAAACTTGTTGTTGCGGGCAGGCCGGCTGAGAGTTTCGTGATAGAACTTGAGCCCGGTCAAACAACCGCGCAGTTTGTGTTCCAAACGAACCTCGAATCAACTGTACCCATAAGGAATATTAACAGCGGGAAGAAGTATGCTTATATACAACATGCAATCGATGAAGCTGATCCCTTCGATCTTATTATAGTCGGTCCGGGAATATATAGTGAAGACATTGATTTCCTTGGCAAGAACTTAACTGTAAGTTCCTGCGACCCGAACAGTCCCGCAACAGTCGCTTCTACAATCATTAAAGGAAGTGACAAGGCAGTATCTTTTTCCAATAATGAAGACGCAAACTCGATAATAACAGGCTTTACAATAACTGATGCCGATACAGGTATATACTGCGCAGGTACGTCACCGACCATTTCCAAATGCAGAATCATGGAGAATGAGGATAATGGGATAGAGTTGCAAAACAATGCAAGCCCAAACATTTCATATTGTGAAATTTTATGTAACAAGGGCAGCGGCGTTGACATATCCGGCAGTCGCTCTTCTTTCTTAAGCATGCCTTCAATCAGTCACTCTGTCATCGCTGCTAATTGCCTTTATGGTATCTACTGTAATATACCGTTTATCAATAATTGTACGAGTGCGGCAAACGGTCAGCCAGGCATAGCCGGTCAGGTACCCGGAGTAAGTAATTCCATTGTTTTCTTTAACAGCTGGAACACTGACAAAGTTCAAATAGAAAG
>JARRRJ010000337.1:8671-9666 GCA_037380865.1 Sedimentisphaerales bacterium | reverse complement strand
GACGGAGAGTCAGAGAATCATAAAAGAGCGTGAGATGATTGCCAAAATGATGCAGCAAATGGCGGCTGATCAACGGCGTTCATTGCAGCAGCTTGGAGATTTGTCACGCTCAATCAGTGATGCAGGCGACAGCATTATGGACGGATATTGGGCAAGGTCTGCCGCGTATGACAGGATGGGCGAAGGGTACAGCGAGGCAATACGCGGCGTCGATTCCTATGTCGATCCGTCATCTGATTACAGCCCGCAGCTTCCGGGGGGATACGACCATGCATGGAGCAACGGCCTGGGCGAGTACATTGTTTCGAACGACAGCCTATTTAATCCGAACCTGAACTCGACTATGAACTGGCAGGAGATGGAGCGACGCACGTAGCGACATGGGCTTCGGGCCCACGCAAACACGGACCCTGCCCAAAACCAAATAATGTTATTAAAATTTGACAGGAGACCAAGATGGGATTGTTTGATAAAATTCGCGGCGAATTTATTGACATAGTCGAATGGACTGATTCTTCAAACGACACGATGGTCTATCGCTTCCAGCGCTACAACAACGAAATCAAGATGGGTGCGAAATTGACAGTGCGCGAGGGCCAGGTGACTGTCTTTGTCAACAAGGGCCAAATTGCAGATGTCTTTGAGCCAGGCATGTACACGCTTGAGACTGACAACCTTCCAATCCTCTCAACTCTGCGAGGCTGGGTGCACGGATTCAACAGTCCCTTCAAAGCGGAAATTTACTTCGTCAGTACGAGACGTTTTACAGACCTCAAGTGGGGCACGAAGCACCCGATAACGTTGCGTGATGCGGAATTCGGTCCTGTCCGGCTGCGCGCCTTTGGGACGTATGTTATTAAGGTCGTTGATCCGCGAGCGTTGATCCGAGAAATTGTCGGAACAGACGGCCACTTTACTACAGGTGAAATCACAGAACAGTTGCGAAACCTGATTGTTTCACGCTTTGCCGACGTCATAGGCGAGAGCAAAATACC